>NZ_JBEXPH010000117.1:0-26800 GCF_040611955.1 Streptomyces sp. NPDC006510
GAGACCTCGGGCGTCGCGCACTTCGCGTACGACGACGAGGAGACCTGCATCGCCGAGGTCCGCTACCTCATCGGGATGCTGCCCTCCAACAACCGGCAGAACCCGCCCGCCCAGCCCACGCGTGACCCCGCCGACCGCCGCAACGACGGCCTGCTCGACCTCGTTCCCCTCGACGGCAACCGCCCGTACGACATGCACAAGGTCATCGAGGAGCTCGTCGACGACGGCGACTACCTGGAGATCCACGAGCGCTGGGCCCGCAACATCGTCTGCGCCCTGGCCCGCATGGACGGCCAGGTCGTCGGCATCGTCGCCAACCAGCCCCAGTCACTGGCCGGGGTGCTGGACATCGGCGCATCCGAGAAGGCCGCCCGCTTCGTTCAGATGTGCGACGCCTTCAATATTCCCGTCATCACGCTCCTGGACGTCCCCGGCTTCCTGCCGGGCGTCGACCAGGAGCACGGCGGGATCATCCGCCACGGCGCCAAGCTGCTGTACGCGTACTGCAACGCGACCGTGCCCCGGATCTCCGTCATTCTGCGCAAGGCGTACGGCGGCGCCTACATCGTCATGGACTCCCAGTCGATCGGCGCCGACCTGACGTACGCCTGGCCCACCAACGAGATCGCCGTCATGGGTGCCGAGGGCGCCGCCAACGTCATATTCCGGCGGCAGATCGCCGGTGCCGAGGACCCGGAGGCGATGCGGGCCCGCATGGTCGAGGAGTACAAGGCCGAACTCATGCACCCGTACTACGCCGCCGAGCGAGGGCTCGTGGACGACGTCATCGACCCGGCCGAAACCCGGGAGGTGCTCGTCAAATCCTTGGCGATGCTCCGCAACAAGCACGCCGAGCTGCCCTCCCGCAAACACGGAAACCCGCCGCAGTAAAAGGAATCGCCGGGGCGCGGGGCGCGAGAGCCCGCCGCGTCCCTGAGGCCGTGGTTCCGTGGGTGGCGCAGCTGGTCGGACGCGTGCGGATGTGACCGCATATGACAGGTAACCGGTCCGGAGCGACGCGTCCGCGACCGGCCCCGGAAATCAGCCACCGAGAGTTCGCCACCGATCACCCGTGTCGAACTCCTGGACGGGTAATGTGATCCCGGAATTCCTCGGGGTGGGGGAAACGGGAGGCCCGGTGGGGGAACGGTTCTTATTCAAAATCCTTGGCCCACTCATGGTGACGTCGGGCGAGCGAAAGGTGGCCATCGGCGGGGCACGTCAACGGACCACGCTCGCTCTGCTGTTGCTCAATCCCGGTCGAACCGTGCCGGTGGACACTCTGGTGCACGAAGTGTGGAACGGGAATCCTCCCGCCACCGCCCGTACCCAGATCGCCATCGTCATCGCCGCGCTCCGCAAGACGTTCAAGGCGCAGGGCGCGAGTGACGACACCATCGTGACCGCGCATCCGGGATACCTCCTCGATGCCGAGAGCCACTACATCGACTCGGTGGAGTTCGCCGATCTCGTCGCCCGGGCGGAGGCCGACACGCGGGAGCAGCGCCTGGAGGACGCGGCGAGCCGGTACCGGCGTGCCCTCGACCTGTGGCGCGGGCCCGCGCTCGCCGGGGTGTCCGGGCTGCTCGTCGAGGAGGAGGCCAACCGTCTCGGCGAGTACCGGCTCAACGCCTACGACGACGCCACCGCCGTCCAGCTGACGCTGGGGCGCCACTACGAGCTGCTGCCCGAACTGGGCGGAGTCGTACAGGAGAACCCGCTGCGCGAGCGGACCCGGTACCACCAGATGCTCGCCCAGTACCGGGCGGGCCGGCGCGCGGAGGCCATGGAGTCCTACCGGGAGGCGCGCGAGCAGTTCATCGAGGAGCTCGGTCTCGAACCGGGCCCGGACCTCCAGGAGCTGCACGACCTGATCCTGCGCGACGACCCCTCACTGGCACCGGCCGACGGACCGGTATCCGTCGTGACCGGGGCCGCGCAGCCCGAGGTCGTCGTGGTCCCCTCCGAACTCCCCCCGGACGTACCCGGGTTCACCGGTCGTGAGGCCGAACTCGCCGCCCTGGACGCGCTGATGATCGCGTCCGATGCCGCGCTCCAGACCCCCACCGTCGGCCTGATCACCGGTGTCGCCGGGGTCGGCAAGTCCGGCCTCGCCCTGCGCTGGGCGCACCGGGTCGCCGACGACTTCCCCGACGGGCGGCTCTTCGCGGACCTGCGCGGCTACGACGAGCAGCACGAGCCCGCATCCGTCGCCGACGTCCTCGGCCGCTTCCTGCGCTCGCTCGGCGTGCCGGGGCAGCAGATACCGGAGGCGTTGGAGGAGCGGATCGCGCTCTACCGCAGCCTGCTCACCGACCGCCGCGCGCTGATCGTCCTGGACAATGTGCGCACCCATGCCCAGGTGGCCCCGCTGCTGCCGGGCAGTGGTGCCAGTTGTGTGCTCGTCACCAGCCGCGACCAGCTGGAGCAGCTGGTGACCTGGCCGCAGGAGGCCCGCGTCCACCTGGGCGTCCTGCCGCCCGACGCGGCCATCGAACTCGTGGCCAAGATCACCGGCGAGGAGCGGGTCGCCGCCGCCGGCGCGGACGCGGCCCGTCTGGTCGAGCTCTGCGACCGGCTGCCGCTCGCCCTGCGCATCGGGGCCGCGCGCCTCGCGTCCAAACCGCACTGGTCGGTACGGCACATGGTGGTGAGGCTCAGCGACGAGCGGCGCAGGCTCGACGAGCTGAGCCAGGGCGAGTCCCGGGTACGGGCCGGGTTCGAGCTCAGCTACCGCTACCTCTCGCCCGACGCGGCCCGCCTCTACCGGCGGCTCGGCCTCGCCGACGTACCGGACTTCACGTCCTGGGTGGCCGCCTCGCTGCTCGACGTGGACGTGATCGACGCGGAGCTGCTCCTGGAGGACCTGGTGGACACCCAGTTCCTGGAGGTCGTGGGCGTCGACGCGACCGGCCGGCTGCGGTACCGCTTCCAGAACCTGCTGCGCCTGTACGCGGGCGAGCGCGCCCGGGAGGAGGAGACGGCCGAGGCCTGGCGGGACGCCTGCCGTCGCGTCTTCCGCACCGCCCTGACCATTGCGCGCGAGGCCCACCGGAGGGAGAGCGGCGGGAAGTTCGGCATCGTGCACAGCGGCACCGAGCTGGGCACCATCGACACGGACCTGCTGGAGGAGCTGCTCGCGGACCCGCTGGCCTGGTTCGAGGCGGAGCGGCTCTGCCTGGTGGGCATGGTCGAGCAGGCGGCCCGGATGGGCATGGCCGATCTCGCCTGGGACCTCACGGGGTCCGCGTCGGTGCTCTTCGAGACGCGCAGCTACGTGGAGAACTGGCAGAGCTGCGCCGTCCACGCGCTGGAAGCGGCCCGGACCGCCGATGACCGGCTGGGCCAGGCGGTGATGCTCCACCACATCGGGGCCGCCGCGCTGATGCGGCTGAGCATGGACGAGGCGAAGGCGTGCTCCGAGGAGGCGCTGGAGCTGTACCACGACATGGACGAGGGACTGGGCCGGGCCCTGGTGCTGCGGAACCTCGCGGTCGTCCACCGCCTCCAGGGCGATCCCGACGCGGCGGCGGACCGGCTGCGTGAGGCGCTGCCCATCTTCCGCGAGGCCGGGGACCTGTCGTCGGAGTCGTCCGTCCTCCAGAACATGGCCCAGCTGGAGCTGGACCGGGGCAACTACGAGGCCAGCCTCGGCCACGCCCGGGACGCGGTGGGGGTCGCGGAGTCCATGGACCCGGGCGCCTCGCGCAGCCTCGCCCAGTGCCTGTACCGGCTGGGCAGCGCGCAGCTCCTGTCCGGACGGGCGGAGGAGGCCGAGGCGTCGTACCTGCGCGTGGAGGAGCTGTCCCGGGCGAAGGCCGACACCCACGGCCTCGCGCACGCCCTGTACGGTCTCGGCCAGGCCCGGGTGGCGCTCGGCGCGCTCGAATCCGCCGAGGCCGCGTACGTCCAGGGGCGCAAGGTCGCCCGCAGGCTCGGCAGCCCCGTGGTCGAGGGATCGATCCGGCTCAAGCTCGGCGTACTCCTGCGGGAGCTGGGCCGGGACGGCGAGGCCCGAGCCGAACTCCAGGGTGCCAAGGAGCTGTTCACCCGCAGGGGGGCCACGCACTGGCAGGAGGAGGCCGCACGGGAACTCGACCGCTTCCCGGAGGAGGTCCCCGGCGAGTAATCCGGCAATATCCCGCTGATAAGCCGGATGCCTAGCGTCATCACAGAGATTCAGTTCCCGAGAGCTGTGGAGTCTGTGATGCCGCCTACCCCCGGGGTGCCCTCCTTCGCCGTGATCCCCGGCGCGCAAGTGCACCGGGTCCTCGACGGCCGGCACGAGGAAGTGGTCCGGCTGATCGAGTCGGCCTACCGCGTGCACGGTGCCGGCGACACGGTCAACCCGCCGTCCTACTTCCTGCGCTTCCCCGATCGCCCCACCTCACGCATCATCGCCCTGCCCGCCTCCCTCGGCGGCGGTGCCCCCGTCGACGGCATCAAATGGATCTCCAGCTTCCCCGAGAACGTGGCGGCCGGGATACCCCGGGCCTCCGCGGTGCTCATCCTCAACGATCCGGAGACCGGCTATCCGCTGGCCTGCCTGGAGAGTTCCATCATCAGCGCCGCCCGCACCGCCGCCTCGGCGGCGCTGGCCGCGGCCAGGCTCACCGAAGGGCGTGAGCGGCCGCGCCGCATCGGCTTCTTCGGGACCGGCCTGATCGCCCGCTTCATCCACCAGTACCTCGTGGGCACCGGCTGGAGCTTCGAGGAGACCGGGGTGTACGACCTGTCGGCCGAGCACGCCAGGGGCTTCGCCACGCACCTGGAGCGCGAGGGCGACAACGGCACGGTGACCCTGCATGCCGGCCCCGAACAGCTGATCCGCTCCAGCGACGTCGTCGTCTTCGCGACCGTCGCCGGAACCCCGCACGTCACCGACCCGGCGTGGTTCGGCCACAGCCCACTGGTCCTGCACGTGTCGTTGCGCGACCTGTCGCCCGAGGTGATCCTCTCGGCCGTCAACGTCGTCGACGACATCGACCACTGCCTGAAGGCCGATACGTCCCCGCACCTCGCCGAACAGCTCAGCGGCAACCGGGAGTTCATCGACGGAACCCTGTACGACGTGCTCACCGGCGACCTGAAGATCCCCGGCGACCGGACCGTGGTCTTCTCGCCCTTCGGGCTCGGCGTCCTGGATCTCGCGGTCGGCGGACACATCTACGACACCCTGCGCGCCGACGGCGAACTCGCCGTGGTGGACGACTTCTTCCACGAGATGCGCCGATACGGCTGAGGAATGAGACGACAGTGACCACTCTGCTCGACAGCCCGCCCCGGCCCGCAGGGCCCGGCCGGGGCCCCATCACCGTACGCGTGGAGGAGACCGCTCTCGCCCCGCACGAACCGCTCGACCTGTACGCCGCGCTGCGCGAGCGGTCGGCGCACGACGTCTTCCTGCTGGAGAGCCGCGAAGGCCCCGGGCAGTCCCCCGGGGCCACCGTCGTCGGCCACGGACTGCTCGCCGAGATCCGGGTGTACGCCGACCGGATCCGCGCCGACGGTGCCGACGCCGTCGTCGCCGCGTTCCTCACGGCCGCCGACGGACTCGGCCTCGCCCCGCGGCCCGGCAACGAGCGCGGTCTGCTCCACGGCGACCAGGTCTGGCAGGTGCTGCGCGCCGCCCAGGACCTGTTCACGGTGGAGACGCACCGGCCCCGCGACAGCTACGCCTTCGGATTCCTCGCCACCTTCGGCTACGGCTCCGCCTGGCACATGGAAACACTGCCCGACCGGGGCGACCGGGACGACGCCGAACCCGACATCGTGCTCGGCCTGTTCCGTGAGACCGTCTGGTACGGCCCGGAACCGGGCGTCGTGCGCAGGCTCACCGCGCACAGCGACGCCTTTCCCGACCCGGCGCCCTTCGACCCGGCGCCCTTCGCCCCGGCCGAGGAGGCGGCCGGGGCGGCCGTCGCCGTCGGCACGCTCCCCGAGGTCCTGCCCGAGGCACCCCGACCGCACTCCGTACGGGACAGCTGCGACGAGGAGACGTTCCTCGCGCGGGTCGACCGCTGCCTGGAACACATCGGCGTCGGCGACATCTACCAGATCCAGATCGGCCACCGCATCGACGTCGAGTCCGACCTCGAACCCTTCGAGGTCTACCGGCGGCTGCGCGGCCGCAACCCGTCCCCGTACATGTACCTCGTCCCGCGCGACGGGCGCACCGTCATCGGAGCCAGCCCCGAAGTGCTCTTCCGGACCGGGGGTGGCCGGGTCGTCATGCGGCCCATCGCCGGGACCGCGCCGCGCAGCGGCGACCCCGGCGTCGACGAGGCCCGGGTCGCCCGGCTCGTCGCCGACGAGAAGGAGCGCGCCGAGCACGTCATGCTCGTCGACCTGTGCCGCAACGACATCGGCCGGGTCTGCCTGCCCGGCACGCTGGAGGCCCGGGGGCTGATGACGGTCGAGACGTACTCGCACGTCTTCCATCTCGTCTCCACCGTCGAGGGCACCCTCGCCCCCGAGGACGACACCTGGTCCGTGCTGCGCGCGACCTTCCCGGCGGGCACCGTCACCGGCGCCCCCAAGATCCGCGCCATGGAGATCATCGAGGAGCTGGAGAGCGAGCCGCGCGGTATGTACGCGGGTGCCGTCGGCCTCGTCGACCTGCGCGGCTGGAGCCAACTCGCCCTGTGCATCCGGACCGTCGTGCACGACGGCCGCAGCGGCACCTACTCCACCCAGAGCTGCGCGGGCATCGTCGCCGACTCGTCCCCCGGGGCCGAGTGGCGGGAGACCCTGCACAAGATGGGCGCCGCCTACTGGGCGCTGACCGGTGAGGAGCTGTTGCCGTGAAGGTCCTGCTCGTCGACGCGTACGACAGCTTCACCCACATCATCGACCAGTACCTGCGCACCCTCGGCGCCGACACCGACGTCGTCCGGTCGCATGCGCGTACCCCGCAGCAGCTCGCCGGCCTCCGGCCGGACGCGGTCGTCCTCGGCCCGGGGCCCGGCCACGCGGCCGACTCGGGACATGTGGAGCTGGTGCGCACCTTCGCCGGGTCCGTGCCGCTGCTCGGTATCTGCCTCGGCCACCAGGCGATCTGTCTGGCGTACGGAGGCCGGGTCACGGTCGCCGAGCGGCTCAAGCACGGCAAGACCAGCCCCGTGCGCCACGACGGGGCCGGGGTGTTCGAGGGACTGGAGCCGGTCATGACCGCCACGCGCTACCACTCGCTGATCGCCGACGAACCGCTGCCGCCCCCGCTGATCGCCACCGCGCACGCCCTGGACGACGGCTATGTGATGGGGCTGCGGCACCGCACGCTCGCCGTGGAAGGGGTGCAGTTCCACCCCGAGTCCATCACCACCGTCGGCGGACTGCGGCTCCTGGACAACTTCCTGACGGCCGCCCGCCGGGCCGGCCCCGCACGGGAGGAGACCGATATGCGGAACTCACGGTCCGGATCGACCGAACGTTTAATTCCATGAAGGCCGGTGGAGTGGGCGAACCCGTTCGGTACGTCGTCGATTTATTCATGAGTAACAAATTCCTTTTACTGGAATACGAGGAACCGCTTGTGTGCGAAGATCCATTCATGTGGCGCCCGTGCGGGAGTTCGCGGGTGCGCGAGCGGCTGCCGTTTCCGTAGGGGCACGGGTGTGCTGTCCTTCCCGCAGGTTCGGCCCAAGGGTGGGACAAACGGCATGAATCGGCCTGCGATCCGCCCCTCGGTCGCGCGTGATCCCTCTCGGCCTCGCCATCCCGCCGGCTGGAATGTACCGGTCCGGACGGGGCTGAGCAGCGGTTATATCAAATTTATTGTCGGGCCGTACGGTGGGAAGTCCTGGCGATAATGCATCGAAACCGGCTCTTCCTAATGTTCTGGTTGTCGGAACGAACCGCAGCAGTTCATAGGGGGAAGAAATCATGAAGCTCGACGCGATCACCGGGAAGATCCAGAAGACCGTCGTCGTGACGCTCGCCGGTGCGGCGATATTCGCCACCGTGCAGACCGTCGCGGAGAACGGCCGGGGGGACCACGGAACTTCCTACACCGTCAACGCCGCCGCCACCCCGCTGGACGACCCGTGGCACCCCGGCTCCAAGCTCGCCCCGGCGTCGACGCTGGACGACCCGTGGCACCCGGCGCCGGCCCTGGCGTCGAACGACTGACCCGAAGAAGGAGAAGACCAGTGAGTGCCACGACACCGGAACCGGACCGCTCCTGGCCCCCGTTGCTGGGGCAGGTGCTCGACGGCAGGGATCTGACCGCCGCCGACACCACCTGGGTGATGGACCAGGTGATGCGGGGCCGGGCGACCGACGCGCAGATCGCCGGCTTCCTGGTGGCCCTGCGGGCCAAGGGCGAGACCGTGGGCGAGCTCGAAGGGCTCGTACACGGAATGCTGGCCCATGCCGTACACATCGACGTGCCGGGGAGGACCGTCGACGTAGTGGGCACCGGAGGCGACGGGGCACGCACGGTCAACATCTCCACGATGTCCGCGATCGTCGCGGCGGGAGCGGGGGCACGGGTCGTCAAGCACGGCAATCGTGCGGCGAGTTCGGCCTCCGGCTCCGCCGACGTCCTGGAGGCGCTGGGCGTCACACTGCGGCTCCCGCCCGAGCGGATCGCCGCCGTGGTCGACGAGGCCGGTATCACCTTCTGCTTCGCGCCGGACTTCCACCCGGCGATGCGCCACGCGGCGGGGCCGCGCAAGCAGCTCGGCATCCCGACCGTCTTCAACGCGCTGGGCCCGCTGACCAATCCGGCGGGGCCCACCGCGCAGGCGGTCGGGGTCGCCGACGCCCGGCTGCTGCCGCTGATCGCGGGAGCGCTGTCCCGCGCCGGCGGCCGGGGCCTGGTCTTCCGGGGCGACGACGGGCTCGACGAGCTCACCGTCACCACCATGTCGACCGTGCTGACCGTGGACGGCGGGAACATCAGGCGGGAGCGCTTCGACCCGCGTGACGTGGGGATCGCGCTCGCACCGCTGGAGGCACTGCGGGGGGAGGACGCCGCGTACAACGCGACCGTCGCCCGCCGCGTCCTCGACGGCGAGCGCGGCCCGGTCCGGGACGCGGTCCTGCTCTCCGCGGGCGCCGCGCTGGTGGCGGGCGAACCCACCGGGGGCCGCCCCGTCACCGAACGCCTCGGCTGGGCGGTGGAAGCCGCGGGCCGGGCGATCGACTCCGGCGCCGCGGCCGACACCCTCGACCGGTGGGTGCGCGCCACCGCGGCCCCGCACTCCCCGGTCACCGAGGTCCCCGCGGCCCGGGTCGCGACGGCGGCGTAACCGGGTACGAGGAAGGATGCGGACCGTGGACGGCGCCATGGCGGTACTCCCCGGGACATCGGAGGGTGCGGCCATGGCGCGTCCGCGCCGGTCACCGGGCAGGGGTGGGCTCAAGGGCCTGGTCCGGCTCCTGGTCCACTTTGCCGGCCGCGACCGGCTGCCCGCCGTCCTGACCGGACTCCGTCCGCGACGACCCACGGAACTTCTCACCCCGGATCCAGGAGAGGGCCGGCGATGTGATGCCCGTGGTGATCAGGGCCATCAGCACCAGCATGGTGAACAGTTCGGGCCCGATCACACCGAGTTCGAGCCCCAGGTTCAGGACCACCAGCTCGGTCAGGCCCCGGCAGTTCATCAACGCGCCGATCGACAGGGAGTCGCGCCAGGGCTGGCCCGCGAGCCGGGCCCCGCCCGTGCTCCCGCCCCACTTGCCGATCACCGCGACGGCGAGCACGGCTCCCGCCCACAGCCACTGGACCGGGTCGCCGGCCAGCAGTGAGACATCGGTGCGCAGACCGGTGGCGACGAAGAACAGCGGCAGCAGCACCGGAACCGAGAACGCGCGCAGCCGCACCGTGCAGCGTTCGATGGCCCTGGATCCCCGAGGAGTGACCAGACCGAAGACGAAGGCACCGAACAGCGCGTGCACACCGATCTCGTCGGTGACCAGTGCGGAGAGGCACAGGCCGCTGAAGAGGACGACGAGGACCACCCCGTCCACCATCCGCTCGGCCCGCTTCGCCCAGCGGGCGAGCAGCGGACGCAGTGCGTAGACCATGAAGGCGAGGTGGACCGCGGCGAGCGCGGCCGTCGTCAGCGCGTCGGCGGGCGAACCGCTCGTCGACACCGCGACCACCGCCGCCAGCAGGCACCAGGCGGTCACGTCGTCGACCGCCGCGCACGCCATGGCCAGCGAGCCGATCCGGGTGCCGCACAGGCCCCGGTCGGTGAGGACGCGGGCGAGGACGGGGAACGCCGTGATGCTCATCGACACGGCGATGAACAGCACGAACGGCAACCGTCCCACGCCCGGCGGCGCGAACGAGCCGAACATCGCGAGGGCCAGGAGCGAGCCCAGGACCAGTGGCAGGGCGATGCTCGCCTGACTGACGGCGAGCGCCGTCCCGCGGTGGCCGCGCAGCGCGCCGAGATCCAGTTCGAGGCCGACCAGGAACATGAAGGCCAGCAGGCCGATGTTGCCGAGGGCGCTGATGAACGGCAGCACCGACTCGGGGAACAGCCATGCCTGCGCCGCGGGCGAGATCCAGCCGAGCAGCGACGGCCCCAGCATGATGCCGAGGGTGATCTCGCCGATGACCGGCGGCTGCCCGAGCCTGCGGAACAGCTGGGCGCCCGCCTGGCACGCCAGGATCACGACCGGGACGGCGATCAGGAGATCGGGCAAGGGGTCAGGTGCCGACATGGCCGGCTCCTTCCCTTGCGTCCGCCGTGGCGTCCGACCAGCGTGCGTAGCGGCGCCGCCCGTACAGCAGCGGCTGGGCGGACTCGTCGACGGTGACCCGCCGCACCTGCGCGAAGACCGTGGTGTGGTCCCCGACCGCCTCCGTACGGACCACCGCGCAGTCGGCGATGGCGTGCGCGGCCTCCGTCAGGTGCGGGCCGCCCGCGCCCAGCGGCAGGCGCCACTCGCACAGCGCGAACCGGTCGGGGTTGCCCGAGGCGAACAGGTCGGACGTGTCACGGGCCTCCTCGTGCAGCAGGTTGAGGGCCAACTGGCCGCTGGAGAGCACGGTTTCGGTGGTGGGGCTCGCCGTGCGCAGGCAGATCACGAGCGTCGGCGGGGACAGCGCCACGCTCGCCAGCGAACTGCAGGTCATCCCGCGAGGCGTACCGTCGGGGTCGAGCGTCGTCACCACGGAGACGCCGGAGGGAAAACCGCCCATCAGTGGGCGTATGTCGGCTTCCGGAACGGGCCGGTCGGTCATGGGCTTTCTCCTGTCGAAGACGTGTGCCGTGCGCCCGGCAGCCGGCCGGAGAGGGGTCCCGGCTGCCGGGCACGCGGTGCGGCACGGCTACTTGCCGTGCAGCTGGCGGAGCGCCTCAAGGGTGCTCGGCAGGGAGTTGAGGAGTTCCTGCTGCTCCTGCTTGACCCGGGAGAACATGGCCTGCGCGGCGGCCACGGACTCCGGCTTGTGGTGGAGGATCGGCAGCGGTGCGTCCGGCTCCAGGCCGAGCCCCGCGAAGATGCAGTAATAGCGCTCGTTGGTCCAGAAGTTGCGGAATTCCGCCTCGAAGTTCCCGTAGTACGTCGAGTCGTCCGTGACCGCGGAATTGACGGGAAGCCCCGCCTTGTACGCGTCGATCTTCTCGCGGATGCTCTCGGGGAGCTTCAGCTCCTTGTTGGCGCGCCAGAAGGGCGAGTCGTTGCGCGGCGCGAAGTAGAAGTGCGTCTGGATGAAATCGCGGGTGTCGTCGAACATCACCTCGATTTCCTTGTTGAAGTTGTCGACCAGAACCTGGTTGAACGTCTTGTCCGGGAAATGCTTGGCCAGCTGGTAGGCGGCAGCGGTGATGAAGTAGATGCCGGTGGACTCCAGCGGCTCCACAAAGGCGCTGGAAAGGCCGATGCCGACGACGTTCTTCACCCAGGCACGGCGGTTGCGGCCGACCCGGAACTTCACATGGTTGAACTCGGTGGTCTCCGGGTCGAGGCCCCACAGCTCACAGAACTCGGCGGTGGCCTCCTCCTGTGTGGTGAAGCGGCTGGAGTACACGTAGCCGGTGCCGAAGCGGCCCAGCATCGGTATCTTCCAGGTCCATCCGGAGGACATCGCGATCGCCGAGGTGTACGGCTCCACGCCATTGGCCTCGTCGTCGTGCGGCACGGCCGTGGCGACCGCGCGGTCGCACAACAGGTGGTCGCTCATGTCGATGAAGGGCTCCTCCATCGCCTGGTTCATCAGCAGGCTGCGGAAGCCGGAGCAGTCCACGAACAGGTCCGCGTCCAGCACCCGGCCGGCCTTGGTGTGCAGGGCCTTGACGAAGCCCCGCTCGTCCTTCTCGACGCGCGTCATCTCGTCCTGGACGTGGTGCACACCCTGCTTGTCGGTGGAGAACCGGCGCAGGAAGTCCGCGACGAGCGCCGCGTCGAAGTGCCACGCGTACCGGGTGGGGGAGGAGCCGTCCAGGTGCCGCGGCGACTTCTTGGCGTCCATCAGCGGCGCCTCGCGGAAGCAGGCGTAGTCGTACGGCTCGTCCGTCCTGCCCTCGTACTTGTTCTTGAACCAGTAGTGCGACATCGGGATGTTGTTGTGGTCCGGGCTGATGCCGAACGGGTGGTAGAAGTGGTCCGGGCCGCCCTTGTCGAGCTCGCGCGGACCCGCCTGACCCCGGCCCGGAGTACGCCAGTTGATGAAGCGGACCGCCATTTTGTAACTGGCGTTGCACTCGCGCATCCACTCCTCCTCCTCGATTCCGAGAAAGTCGAAGAGAACGCGGTGCAGATTGGGCACGGTCGCCTCGCCGACACCGATGCGAGGAATGCTCGGAGCCTCCAGGACCGTGATGTCGACCGTGCTCTGGAGGGCCTTGCCGAGATAGGAGGCGGTCATCCAGCCGGCGGTCCCGCCGCCGAGGATCACGACCTTCTTGATGGCGTTGTCTGTTGCGGTGGAGGTGTCCGTCATATCGAATTCCCTCTTCTCGCCGGAGCGGTGGTGTCGGAACTGTGGAGATGGCCAGAGTCGGCAGCATCCCTACGGCACTTCTATAAACCGGCGGAAAAGGCTGAATGAGATCGATGGGCGTCGGTATGTATGGAGTACGTATAGCGCGCGGCCGCACTCTGGGACCTGTTGATTCCGCACTCGTAACTCCCAGCAGAGGATGGCTGCATCACATGCCGTGCACAGAACGGGAGCCAGAGACGGGGCTGAAAGGAATCCTTTCCACCGTGGGAGGAACCCCGCTCGTAGAGCTCGAACGGTTGATGCCGGGGTTCACCTCGCGTGTGTTCGCCAAGGTGGAGCGTTTCAACCCCGGCGGCAGTGTCAAGGACCGCTCCGCGCTGAACATGGTGGCCACGAAGATCCGGTCCGGAGAGCTCGTCCCGGGCCGTTCGACGGTCATCGAGTCCAGCTCGGGAAACCTCGCGATCGGACTCGCGCAGATCTGCGGCTACTACGGCCTGCGGCTCGTCTGTGTGGTGGACACCCGCACCACCCGGCAGAACATCGGGATCCTGCGGGCCTACGGGGCCGAGGTCGAGATCGTCACCGAGCCCGACCCGGTCACCGGGGAACTGCTCCCCGCCCGGCTGCACAGGGTCGCCGAACTCGTGGCGACCACCCCCGACGCTTACTGGCCCGACCAGTACGCCAACCCGCTCAACCGGCGGGCCCACGAGTCCACGATGCGCGAGATCGCCGAAGCCCTCGACGGCAAGGTCGACCAGCTCGTCGTGGCCGCCGGCACCAGTGGCACGCTCGGCGGCTGCACCGAGTACATCCGCCGCCACCGCCTCGGCACGGCCGTCAACGCGGTCGACGCCCTCGGCAGCGTGCTGTTCGACTCACCCGTCGACTGCGCCCGCCTGGTGCCCGGCCACGGCGCGTCCGTCGCGCCCAAACTGCTGCGGCGCGACGACGCCGACCGCGTGGTGCACATCGGCGACCTGGACTGCGTGGTGGGCTGCCGCACCCTGGTGCGCCGCGAGGCGATCCTCGCCGGCGGCTCCTCGGGCGCGGTCGTCGCGGCCCTGGCCCGGCTCGCCCCGGGCATCCCGCCCGGCTCCAACGTCGTGATCGTGCTGCCCGACGGCGGCGACCGCTACCTCGACACGATCTACGACGACGCCTGGGTGCAGCGGCACTTCGGGAACGTCTCCCACCTGTGGGAAGAGCCGCCGGTCGGGGGGCTCGTGAGCCAACTGGCCGATATAGCCCAGTAATAGCGCGTCGCCGCAGGGTTGTTGCACTCCCGAGCAGAACCAGAAGAGCAAGAGAAATCCGAACCGAGACCCGGAGGCACCACATGACCACCCAGATCGCCGACCTGAGCACCGAGCGCAAGGCCGAGATCAAGGAAATCGTCTGCGACATCCTCGAATTGGAGCTCGACGAGGTCACCGAGACCAGCCTGTTCAAGGAGGAGCACGACGCCGACTCCCTGCGCACCATCGAGATCCTCGCCTCCATGGAGCGCAACTTCGGTCTCGTCCTGGAGCAGGCCGAACTCAGCCGCATGGTCAACCTGGCGGGCGTGTACGCCGTGGTCGCGGAGGCCGAGGGAAAGTGAACGAGGCGACGGGCGGCACGGCGCCGCGCACGGCCCCCCGGCACCGGGTGGTGATCACCGGGCTGGGCGTGGTGACCAGCATCGGTACCGGGGTGGACGCCTTCGCCGACGGCCTGCGGGCCGGGCGCAGCGGCGCCAAGCCGATCGGCGCCTTCGACACCACCGGTTTCGCGTACTCCAACGCCTGCGAGATCACCGACTTCGACCCCGACGCCTGGCTGCGCGAACTGGCGGCCGACGAGCTCGGCCGGGCCGCGCAGTTCGCGGTGGCCGGCAGCCGGATGGCGGTCGCGGACGCGGGGCTCACCGAGGACGACGTACGGGCCAGGCGCACCCTGGTCTCGATCGGCACCACCGACGGCGAGTCCCGCGACCTGGACCACCTGATCGGACTGCAGGTCACCGAGGGCGAGGACCGGCTCGACGCCACCGTCGCCCGCCGGGTGTGGCCGGGCCGGCTCTCCGCGGGCATCGTCCGCGAACTCGGCCTGGAGGACGTGGAGACGGTCACCGTCCCCACCGCCTGCGCGGCCGGCAACTACGCGGTCGGCTCCGGCTACGACGCGATCAGCTCCGGCGATGTCGAGATGGCGCTCTGCGGCGGGGCGGACGCCCTGTGCCGCAAGACGTTCACCGGCTTCTACCGGCTCGGCACCATCGCCCCCGACGTGTGCCGTCCCTTCGACGCCGACCGGCAGGGCATCCTGACCGGCGAGGGTGCCGGGATCCTCCTGATGGAGTCCCTGGAGTCCGCGCTGGCCCGCGGCGCCCGCATCTACGCGGAGGTCCTGGGATACGGGCTGTCCTGCGACGCGAGCCACCCGGTCGCGCCCGACCGGGACTCCATCGCGCGCTGCATCACCGCCGCCCACCGCAACGCGGGCATCGAGGCGTCCGACGTCGACTTCATCTCGGCGCACGGCACCGGCACCAAGGCCAACGACGTCACCGAGGTCGGCGCGATCCGGCAGGTCTTCGGCGACGAACTGCCGCGCACCGTGTCGATCAAGTCGATGATCGGCCACACCATGGGCGCCGCGAGCGCGCTGGCCGCCGCGGCCTGCTCCCTCGCGCTCCGGGAGGGCTTCATCCCGCCCACCATCAACCACCGCACGACCGACCCCGAGTGCGCGGTCGACTGCGTCCCCAACGAGGCGGTCGAGGCCCGGCTGCGGGTCGTGCAGAACAACGGCCTCGCCTTCGGCGGGAACAACGCGGTCCTGATGCTCGGCCACTGGGACGAGAACGCGGCCGAAACCCTGCCCGCCGACGCGACGGCGGCGTGAACCGGCCCGACGCGGCCTGAAAGGAGTTGAACGGCATGTCAGCCGACGCGGTCACCACCGCGCAGGACCTGGTCGTTTCGGGCTGGGCGGTGTCCTCCCCGTACGGGCTGGGCCGGGACGGGTTCACGGCCGGACTGCGCGAGGAACGACGCGCCGTCGCCGCCCTCGACGGCGACCAGTGGCCGGTGCCCTACGAGGAGGCCGGACTCATTCCCGGCTTCGACATCAAGGCCGTACTCGGCCGCAAGGGCACCCGTTCCATGGACCGGGTCACCGCGATCGCCGCCACCACCGTGGGAATGCTCCTGGAGGAGTACGGGACGGGCCTGGCCGCGGACCCCGAGGGCACGGGCCTGGTGCTCGGCACCTCCGGCAGCGTCCAGTCGATCATGGACTTCACCCGGGACGCGCTCACCGGCAAGGCGCCCTACCTGGTCGACCCCGCCAGGTTCCCCAACACGGTGATGAACTGCCCCACCGGGCAGAGCGCCATCCGGCACGCGCTCAAGGGCCCCAACGTCACCGTCTCCGGCGGCGCCGCCACCGGGCTGCTCGCCCTCAACTACGCCTCCCGGCTGCTGCGTGGCGGCCACGCCACCGCACTCCTCGCGGGCGCCGCCGAGGAGTTCTCGGTACAGCGCGCCCGGCTGGAGCAGGTCGCCGACCACGGCGGCAGCGCCGCCGAACCGCTCGGCGAAGGCGCGGCTCTCTTCCTCCTGGAGAGCGGGGCCGCCGCCCGCGACAGCGGCCGGACCGTCCTCGCCACGGTCCTCGGCTGCCGCTTCCGCGCCTTCCACCGCACGGACCGCGCCTCCGCCGTGCTGAAGAACTGCGTCGACGACGTCCTGGCCGATGCCGGGGCCGTCCCCGACGACATCGCGCTCATCGCCCCCGGTACCCCGCCCGGTGCCTTCGGCAAGGAGGAGGAGGCGGCCCTGGCCGGCCTCGCCGCGCCGCGCCTCGCGATCCGTTCCCTCCTCGGCGACACCACCGCGGCCACCGCCGCCTTCCAGCTCGCCGCCGTCCTCGCCGAGTCGTCCGCTCGTCCGGAGCTGGCGGACCGGCTCGCCCTGGTCACCGCCGTCGACCGGGACGGCACCGTCGGCGCGGCCCTGCTCCGCCTCGGCTAGGGCGCGCCCGAGACGCCGAGCCGCACACCGCATCGCCTCCGTACGCCCCCATCCTCCCGCGCAGCACTCGCAGAAAGGGCACGCACCATGTCCGACACTCCCAGGCCGGTCGCCCTCGTCACCGGCGGATCGCGCGGCATCGGGCGGTCCGTCGTGGAGGTCCTGGCCCGCGACGGGTACGACGTGGCCCTGTGCTACCAGTCCCGGGCGGAGGCGGCCCTGCTCGCCGAGAAGGCGGCCGGGGAGCACGGGGCCCGGACGCTGGCCCGCCGCGTCGACGTCACCGACCGGGACCAGGTGCGCGCCTTCGTCGCCGAGACCGAGGACACGCTCGGTCCGGTCGAGACCCTGGTCACCGCGGCCGGCATCGTCCGGGACAGCAACCTGGCCACGCTCGCCGACGACGACTGGGACGCCGTGGTGCGCACCAACCTCGACGGCACGTACAACTTCGCGAGGACGCTCGTCTTCCCGATGATGAAGCGCCGCCGGGGCACCGTGATCACGCTCTCCTCGGTCGCGGCCCAGGGGCAGGCCGGCCAGACCAACTACTCGGCCTCCAAGGCCGGGATCATCGGCTTCACCAAGGCCCTCGCCAAGGAGGGCGGCCGGGCCGGGCTGCGCGCCAACACCGTGGCCCCCGGCTTCATCCGTACCGACATGACCGGCGGGCTCTCCGAGAAGTACGCCAAGGAAATGACCAGGCACATCCCGCTCGGCCGGTTCGGGGAGCCCGAGGAGGTCGCCGAACTGGTGGCGTTCCTCGCCTCCGACCGGGCCGCCTACATCACCGGACAGGTCTTCTCCATCGACGGCGGCCTGGTCGTCTGAAACCCCGGTCCTCCCGTGATCCCAAGGAGTTCGCCATGACCGCCCGCGCCGCCAAGCCGCCCCGGTTCTATTTCAACCTGCGCAGCCCCTACAACTTCTTCGCCCTCGCCGACCTGGAGCGCGACCACCCGGAGCTGCTCGACCGCGTCGAGTGGCGCCCGTTCTGGGAGCCGGACGCGACCAGCGAGAAGCTCCTCGCCGAAGCCGCACCCGGTGTCGAGTTCCCGTTCCACCCGATGTCCCGCGCCAAGCAGTTCTACATTCTGCGCGACGTGCGCAGGCTCGGTGCCGCACGCGGCCTGGCGCTGACCTGGCCGGTGGACCGCAACCCCTGGTGGGAGCCGGCCCACCTGACCTGGTTCCTCGCCGAGCGCGAGGGGCTCGGCCGCGCCTGGGTCGAGCGCGCCGGGCGGGCCCGCTGGCTGGAGGGGCGCGACATCTGCGACCCGGACGTGGTGCGCGAACTGGCCGAGGAGATCGGCCTGGACGGTACGGAGGTGGCCCAGGCACCCCACCACCCGCTCGTGCGCGAGCAGGGCGTGCGGGCGCTGCTGGACGTGCACCGCGACGGCGTCTTCGGCGTCCCGTACTTCATCAATGGAAGCGAGCCGTACTGGGGCCTGGACCGCGTCACCGACTTCGCCGCGTCCTTCGGGCCCGCCCCCGCGCCCGCCGCCCCCGAGCCGCCCGCGGTGCCCGCCGCCGGCCGGACCACCGACATGAGCCACGCGGGAGGCTGCGGATGAGCACCGTGACCGGCACCGACGAGCGCGCCACGGCCGGGGGCACCCTGCCGCTGACCGCCATCCAGGAAGCGATGTGGACCGCGTACCGCGTCGCACCGGAGAGCGCCGCCTACAACATCGTGATGCCTCTGCTGCTGCGCGGAACCGTCGACCCGGCCGCCATGGACGCGGCGGTCACCGCCGTCGGCGACCGGCAGGAGCTGCTGCGCTCGGTCTTCACCGAGCAGGACGGCACACCGGTGCGCACCGCCGCCGAACAAGCCCTGGTCCACCTGGAGTTCAGGGACCTCGACGGCATCGACGGGGAGGGGCTGCGACGGGCCGTGGAGGAGGCGGGTGCCCGCCCCTTCCGGCTGGAGTCCGGCGCCTTCCGGGTCGTGCTGCTGCGCCGCTCCGACGAGGAGTGGGCGCTGGTGACCGCCGCCCACCACATCGTCAGCGACTTCACCTCGCGCTGGCTGCTCGTGCGCGACCTGCTCGACGCGTACACCGGGATCTCCACCGGAAACCCGCCGGCCTGGCGGCCCGTCCCCGGCTCGTACGCCGACCACGCCGCCGAGGAACTGCGCCACACCTCGTCCGAGGCGGGGCGGCGCGGCGCGGCCCTGTGGCGCGAGTCGGTCGCCGGGGCGCCCGCCGCCGAACTTCCCCTTGACCGGCCGCGGCCCGCCGTGCGCTCCCTCAAGGGCGGCACCGTGGTACGCGTACTCGACCCGGCCACCGCCCAGGGTCTCGACGCGGCGGCCGACGACGCGGGGGTCACCCCGTTCGCGTATCTGCTCGGCGTCTTCCAGGCACTCACCCACCGCTGGACCGGCCAGGAGGAATTCGTCCTCGGGGTGCCCGCGACCAGCCGGATGGGCAAGGCGCAGCGGGACGTGATCGGCTGCTTCCTCAACACCATGCCGGTCCGGGCCGAGTTCGACGCCGCCAGCACCTTCCGGGGCACCGCCGCGCTGGCCGGCGAGCGTGTGATGCGGGGCATGGTCAACGTTCGCTACCCGTGCGCCCTGGCCTTCCCGCAGGCCACCGTCTTCCGGACCGCGCTGTTCCTGGTCCAGATGGACCGGATGGACCCGCCGGTGCCCAACGTCCCGCCGGGACAGGTCATCGGCCCGTCCATCGGGTACAAGGGGCTGGACATCGCCCTCATCGACGTCCCGCAGCAGGAGGGTCAGCTGGACCTGCTGCTGCGCATCGAGCAGACCCCGGACGGTGTCACCGCCGTCTTCTCGTACGACACCGACCTGCTCGACCGCACCACGGTCGAGCGGTTCTCGGACGGCTACGAGCGGATGCTCGCCGCGGCCGTCGCCGACCCGGGCACCCGGATCGCCGACGTGGAACTGGCCGGACAGGACGAGACGGCCGCGCTGCTCGCCCTCGGCTCCACCTCCTTCGACGACGTCGCCGATTTCGACGACTTCGAATCCTTCGAGAACTCCTGGGAACTTCGATGACCATGCGCATCGCGATCGTGGGTGCGGGACTCGGCGGGCTGACGGCCGCCGCCGCACTGCACCACCGGGGCCTGGACGTCCAGGTCTACGAGCGGGGGGAGGAGCTGCGCGAGCAGGGCGTCGGAATGCATCTCGGCCCCAACGGCACCAGGCTGCTCCAACGTCTCGGCCTCGGACCGGAGCTGGAGCGGTGCGCGGTGCGCCCCGAGGCCCTGGAGGTGCGGGCCTTCCACAACGGTGCCACGGTGGCCCGCCAGGAGATGGGAGAGGCCTGGCAGGAGCGGTTCCGCGCTCCCTACTACACCGTGCACCGCGGCGACCTGCACCGGATGCTGTCCTCACGCGTCCCCGCCGAGCGGGTGCACACCGGCAAGGAGCTCGTCCGGTACGAGGAGACCGTGTACGGGGTCGTCCTGCACTTCGCGGACGGCACCGACGCGCACGCCGACGTACTGATCGGCGCGGACGGCGTGCACTCGGCGGTCCGCCGCGCGGTCGCGGGCGCCGACGCCCCGGTCTACTCCGGCAACAGCGCCCTGCGCGGTGTGGTCGACGCCGTCGATCTGCCGGACCTGGACCCGGCCCTGATGTACATGTACGCGGGTCCCACCGCGCGCGTGCTGCTCTACCCGGTCACCGGGGGCCGGCAGTTCACCTACGTCGTGGTGACCCCGGCGGCCGAGGGCGCCGCGGAGTCGTGGACCAGCGCGGGCGACCGTACCGACCTCGACGCCGTCCTGACCGGCTGGGACCCGGCCGTGCGCGCGCTCGCCGACGCGGCGGGCGAGGTGCGCCGCTGGGCGCTGTACGACCGCGAGCCGCTGGAGCGGTGGAGCACCTCCCGCACGACGCTGCTCGGCGACGCGGCCCACCCGATGCTCCCGCACCACGGGCAGGGCGCCAACCAGGCAGTGGAGGACGCCGTGGCGCTCGCCGTCTGCCTCGAAGGGGCGGCGCCCGGAGCGGACGGCATCGCCGCCGCGCTGCGCCGCTACGAGGAGGCGCGCAGGCCGCACACCACCCGGGTGCAACTCGGCTCCCGGACCGGGCAGCGGCCCCCGAAGGACGCGTCCGAGCACCGCCGCATCGACGCCGAGAGCGTCGACTGGGTCCTCGACCACGACGTCGAGGCGGCCCTCGGTGCGGCGGCCCTTCGCGAGGCGGAGGGCGCACTGCACCAGGCGGCCTGACGAAGTGTCAGGACGCGTACGACCAGGGGCCCCTGGCGCTCTCCCCGCGCCAGGGGCCCCGCGGTGTCCGGGGACGGCCCAATACATGGCCGGCATAGGGCCCGGATAGCTCTCCGTCCAACCATGGCCATAGCAGATCACCTGAAGGGACACCGAACTGATGAGCGATCAGCAGACCGAAGAGACCGTGTACCGCGTCGTTCTCAACGACGAGGAGCAGTACTCGATCTGGTGGGCCGAGCGCGCCCTGCCGGCCGGCTGGCACACCGAGGGTACCGAGGGAACCCGCGAGGAGTGCCTCGCACGCATCACCGAGATCTGGACCGACCTGCGCCCGCTGAGCCTGCGCCGTCGCATGGACGCCACCGCCGCCTGACCCCTACTGGCCGCCGGATCCGAGGCCGGGCCCGTCCCCCCGCCGCGCCGCCCGATCCCGATGGAGGAGAGACTGTGAACGACCGTACGCTGTCGGGTTCGGACACCGGTGCAACCGCTGCCCGGACCGTGACCGCACCCCTGCTGCCCGAGCTGTTCGCCGCGCAGCGCGCCCGCACGCCCGGTGCGACCGCCGTGATCGACGCCGACGGAAGGGTGGTCACGTACGCCGAACTCGGCGCGCGTGCCGACCTGTTCGCCGCCCGGCTGCATGCCCTGGGGGTGCGCCCCGGCGACTTCGTGGGCGTGTGCCTGCGCCGCGGCCCCGACCTGGTCGCCGGGCTCCTCGGCGTCTGGCTGGCGGGCGGCGCGTACGTGCCGCTCGACCCGAACCACCCGGAGAGCCGGATCGCCCTCGTCCTGGACGACGCGCGGGCGCCGGTGGCGCTCGCCGAGCGGGCCACCGCCGGCAAGCTGCCCGCGGCCGTCCGGCTGCTGCTCGCCGAGGACGTCACCGACGAACAGCCGGACACCAACGGCGAACCGGCGCCGGGAGCACCGGAGTTCGTCGCCGAGCCGGCCCGGCCCGCCTACGTCCTGCACACCTCGGGTTCCACCGGCCGCCCCAAGGGTGTCGTCGTCCCGCACGAGGGCATCGCCAACCGGGTGCGCTGGCTCGCCCACCGCCACCGGCTCGGCCCCGCCGACCGCGTCCTGCTCAAGACCACCGTCGGCTTCGACGCCGCCGGGCTGGAACTGTTCTCCCCGCTCGTCGGCGGCGCCGCCCTGGTGCTCGCCCCCGACGGCGCCGAGCGCGACCCCGCGACCCTGCTCGCCGCCGTCGCCGACCACGGCGTCACCGTCCTGCAGGGCGTCCCCTCCGTCTACCGGCGGCTCGTCGAGGAACCCGGCTGGGAGCGCGCCACCGCCCTGCGCCTGGTGTTCAGCGCCGGTGAACCCCTCCACGCCGACCTGTGCCGCCGGATCCTCGAACGCGTACCCGGCGTACGGATCTGGAACACGTACGGCCCCACCGAGGCGTCCGTCGACATCACCGAGCACCTGTGGGACCCGGCCAAGGACACCGGCGCCGTCCCCATCGGACGCCCCATCGGCAACATGCGCGTGGTCGTCCTCGACCCGGCGGGACGGCCGGTGCCCGTCGGCGTCCCCGGCGAACTCCACGCGGGCGGCATCGGGCTCGCCCTCGGCTACCTCGGCCGTCCCGACCTGACCGCCGAACGCTTCGTGCCCGACCCGCACAGCGGGGGACAGCGGCTCTACCGCACCGGCGACAAGGTGCGCTGGCGTGCCGACGGGGTCCTCGAATACCTCGGCCGCCTCGACCAGCAGGTCAAGGTCAACGGCGTACGCATCGAGCCCGGCGAGGTCGAGGCCGCGCTCGCCGCCCACCCCTGGGTGCGCGCCGCCGTCGCCGCCGCGGTGCCCGACACCGCCGGCGGGGGCCACCGCCTGGCCGCCTGGATCCAGCCGCGCGGCGAGGCGCCCCGCCCCGACGAGCTGCGTGCCTTCCTGCGCCGTACCCTGCCCGACGTCCTCGTGCCCTCCGTGTTCGTGACCGTCGACGAGTGGCCGCTCACCGCCAGCGGGAAGACCGACCGGGGCGCGCTGCCCGACCCGGCCGAGAGCCGTACCGAGACCGCGCACGTCCCGGTGCGCGACGCCACCGAGCGGGCCGTCGCCGAGATCTGGGCGGACCTGATCGGCATCCCCGCGGGGGATATCGGCGCCACCCACGACTTCTTCCAGCTCGGCGGCTCCTCGCTGATGCTGACCCGGCTCTCCGAGAGCCTGTCCGCGTCGGCGGGCACCCGCGTCCCGCTGCGTGCCCTGTTCACCGCGACCACCGTCGAGACCCAGGCCGCGCTTGTCGGCCGCCGGGCCGACCCGGCCGGCGACCACATTGCTGAAACGGTCCTTCCCGTACCGCGCAAGCCCGAGGGCCTGCCGCTCTCACCCGGTCAGCAAGGCATGTGGCTGCTCGACCGGCTGCGCCCCGGCAGCTCCGAGTGGAACGCCCCCGTCTTCCTCACCCTGCCCGCCGAGTACAGCGACGCCACCGTCGCCGCCGCCCTCGGCGCACTCGCCGACCGGCACGAGATCCTGCGCACCCGCTACGTCCTGTGCGGCACCGAGCCCGTCCAGATCGCCGACGCGCCCGGCACCCGGCCGCCCCGGCTGCGCACCGCGCTCGCCGCGACCGCCGACGAGCTGAACGCCCTGGTGCAGGAGGAGTTCGCCCGCCCCTTCGACCTGGAGAACGGCCCCGTCTGGCGAGCCCTGACCGTACGCCGGGGGACCGAACACCTGCACGTGATCCTCTCGCTGCACCACATCGCCTGCGACGGCTGGTCCTCCGTCGTCCTGGAACGCGACCTCAAGGCGCTCGCCGAGGCCGCGCACACCGGCACCGACGCCCGCCTGCCCGAGCTGCCGGTGCAGTACGCCGACCACGCCGCCCACCGGCGCGCCCGGCTCACCGACACCTTCGTCGCGCGCGAACTCGACCACTGGAAGCGGGTGCTGGACGGCATCGCCGCACTCGACCTGCCCACCGACCGGCCCCGGCCCCCGGTGCGCGACGCGCACGGCGCCGTCCACCTCTTCACCGTCCCGGCCGCGCTCACCGAGCGCGTCGCGGCCCTCGGCCGCAGTTGCGGGGCGACCCTCCAGCAGACCCTGCTCACTGCGTTCGCCGCGCTCGTCGCCCGCCTCACCGGCCGCTGGGACGTCCCCGTCGGCATCCCCGTGGCCGGCCGGGAGCGGCCCGAGGTCGCCGAGGTCGCCGGGTTCTTCCTCAACACCCTCGTCCTGCGCTGCGACGCCGGCGCCGACGACACCTTCCACGACGCCGTCGTACGGGTCCGCGACACGGCCCGCGAGGCCTTCGCCCACCAGGAGCTGCCGTTCGACCGGCTCGTCGCCGAACTCGACGAGAGCCGCGACGCCGCCCGCACCCCGCTCTACCAGGTCATGTTCGACCTGCACGAGGAGGGCCGCACCGGCACCGCGACCTCGTCCGGCGACCTCGACGCCTTCCGGGGCGCCTGGCAGGCCGCCCGCACCGACCTCACGTTCGTCGTGCAGCGCCAGGACGACGGCTCCCTGCTCGGCATGGCCGAGTACGCCACCGCCCTGTTCGACCCGGCCACCGTCGAGCGGTTCTCCGCCTGCTGGACCCGGCTGCTGGAGACGGTCGCCGAAGACCCGTGGGTACGGCTGGGCACCGCCGACATCCTGCCCGCCCCACTGCGGGCCGAACTCGTCGCCCACGGCCCCGGCCCCGCCGACCCGGGGGACGTCCCCACCGACATCCACGACGGCGGCGTGCACACCGCGATCGCGGAGGTGGCCCGGCGCTCCCCGCAGGACCCGGCCGTCGTGTGCGGCGACGAGACCTGGACGTACGAACGCCTCACGCGCCGCGCCGAATCCCTCGGCCACCGGCTGCGCGACCTCGGCGCCGGTCCGGAGACCACCGTCGCCGTGCTGCTCGGCCGCACCCCCGACCTGCTCGCGACGATCCTCGGCATCTGGCACGCGGGCGCCGCGCATGTGCCCCTCGATCCGGGCGCGCCCGACGACCGGCTCGCCCATGTGCTCGCCGACTCGCAGGCGGGCGTCCTGGTCACCGACACGGCGGGTGCCGCCCGCCTGAGCGGCGTCCACCGAGGCGCCGTCCTCGACCTGGCCACCGACCCGGAACCGGCGGCCGGACCGGCGGCCGACGCCGAGCCGTTCCCCGCCGGCGACGGCGGACGCCTCGCCTACCTGATGTACACCTCCGGCTCCACCGGCCGCCCCAAGGGAGTCGCCGTCGAGCACCACGCCCTGCTGCGGACCCTGCGCGCCTTCCAGGCCCACCTGGACTTCGGACAGGGCCCCGACGACGCCTACCTCGCCCTGTCGCAGCCCACGTTCGACATCTCCTGGACCGAGCTCGTCATGCCGCTCGTCGCGGGCGGCCGGGTGGTCCTCGCCCAGGAACACGAACTGCGCGACCACCGCGCCCAGCTGGCCCTGCTCGAACGGCACGGCGTCAGCCACCTCCAGGCCGCGCCGCCGCACTGGCAGATGCTGATCGACGCCGGGTTCGGCCGCCGCCCGCTGGTCGGCAAGACCGGTGGTGAGGACTGCCCGCCCGCCCTCGCCCGTGACCTCTCGCGCAGGCTGCGGCGGTTCATCAACGAGTACGGACTCACCGAGACGACCATCGCGTCCACCCGGTGGGACGCCCACGACACCGCGCGGTCCACACCGATCGGCCGCCCCTACCCGCACTGCACGGTCCGCGTCCTCGACGAGCACCTCGTGCCCGTGCCGTACGGGGTGACCGGCGAGCTGTGCATCGGCGGGGCCGCCCTCGCCCGCGGCTACCACGGCAGGCCCGACCTGACCGCCGCCGTGTTCGTCCCCGACCCGTACGGCGAGCCCGGCGCACGGCTCTACCGCAGCGGCGACATGGCCCGCATGCTGCCCGACGGCACGCTGGAGTTCGCCGGGCGCGCCGACGGCCAGGTCAAGATCCGCGGCAGGCGGGTGGAGACCGGTGAGGTCCAGGGCGTCCTGGCCGAGCACCCCGCCGTCGCCCAGGCCGTGGCCGTCGTCCACGGCACCGGCCCCGACGCCGCGCTCGTCGCCTACTGGGTGCCCGCCGACGACACCCCCGTGCCCGGAGACAGCGAACTCCTGGACCACTGCGCCCGCAGGCTGTCCGACTACATGGTCCCCGTACTGCTCGTGCCGATCGCCGCCGTGCCGCTCACCCGGCACAACAAGGTCGACACCGCGGCCCTGCCCGTGCCCGACCTGACCGCCGCGCTCGCCGACGAGCCGTACACCGCGCCCGAAGGTCCCGTCGAGGAGATCATCGCCGGGATCTGGGCCGAGGCGCTGCACGGACCGGGCGCCGTCGCCGGCCACCGGATCGGCGCCCGCCAGGGGTTCTTCCGGATCGGCGGCAACTCGGTGCGCGCCGCGCAGGTCATCGCCCGCATCCAGGAGGAGTTCGACGTCGAACTGCCCCTGCGCGCCGTCTTCGAACGCCCCACCGTCGCCCGGCTCGCCGAGGCCGTGGAAGAGGCCGTGACGGCCGAGATCGAGACGCTCACCGAAGCCGAACTTGCCCTCGCCCACAGGGAGTACCAGCCGTGACCGCACCCACCGCGCCGCCGCAGCCCACGCAGGAGGAGCTGCGCGCCGAGCTCCTGCGCCGCCGCCTCGCCGGGCGCGCCGGGCGAGGCGCCGGGAC
>NZ_JBEXPH010000118.1:0-26480 GCF_040611955.1 Streptomyces sp. NPDC006510
TTCGAAAGGAGTGGAAGTCCAGTCCCTCGTCCAGGCCGAGCGCGTCCCGGTAGGCAGCAAAGCGGGTGTTCATCTGGGAGAAGCCGATGCGGGCGCCCTCCTGCCCGCCCGCTCACCCGAGGAACCGTCCCCATGACCCAGCAGTTCGATGTGCATCAAGCGCCATCCGCACCAGCACAGGCACCGACGCGGCAGCAGGACGAGGACTACCCGCTGGAGCGGGTGCCGCGCGCGGCCCGCTACTCCTGGTTCAACGTCGCCGTGCAGCGCTTCGGCCAGCTCTCCGACCTGACGCAGTTCCTGCTGGGTGCCGCGCTCGGCGCCGGGCTCTCCTTCTGGGGCGCCTTCTGGGCGTTCACGCTCGGCTCGGTGATCCTGGAGATCGTCTGCATCTTCGTGGGTATCGCCGGCATGCGGGAGGGCCTGTCCACCTCGATGCTGGTCCGCTGGACCGGCTTCGGCCGGTACGGTTCCACCCTCATCGGACTCGTCATCGCGGTCAGCCTGTTCGGCTGGTTCGGGGTGCAGACGGCGGTGTTCGCGGCCGGGCTGCACTCCATCGTGCCCGCGCTGCCGGTCTGGGCCTGGTGCCTGATCTGCGGGCTCGGCGTCACCGCGCTCGTACTGCGCGGTTTCCGTGCCATGGGCTGGACCGCCTTCGTCACCGTTCCCGCCTTCCTCGGCCTCGCGGGCTGGGCGATGACGGTCGAGTTCTCCCGGCACAACGTCGGTGACCTGGTGTCCTCGGCACCGTTCGGCGCCCACATGTCCATCGCCACCGGCGCGACCATAGTCGCCGGCTCGTACATCGTCGGCGCGGTCACCACCCCCGACATGACCCGCTTCAACCGCAACACCGGCGACGTCGTCAAGCAGACGGTCGTGGGCATCAGCCTCGGCGAGTACGTCCTGGGCCTGGGCGGTGTGCTGCTCGCCTACGCGGTGAAGTCCTCCGACCTGATCGCCATCATCACGTCCTCCTCCGGTGTCATCGGCGTCATCGTTCTGGTCTCCGCCACCGTGAAGATCAACAACTGGAATCTGTACTCCTCGTCGCTCGGTCTGATCGGCGCGGTCGAGGCGCTCTTCAAGGTCCGGCTGAACCGGGTGGGTACGACCGTCACGATCGGTGTGCTCGGCAGCCTCGCCGCGGCCGCCGGAATCCTGGACCGGTTCACCGACTTCCTCACGGTCCTCGGCGTCCTGACGCCGCCCGTCGCCGGGATCATGGTCGCCGAGTACTCCGTGGTGAAGAAGTGGCGGCCGCAGCTGGACGCCTCGCGCTCCGCGGGACGGTTGCCCGAGACCGAACCCAGCTGGGTGCCGGCCACGATCGTCCTGTGGGCCGCCGCCTCCCTGTTCGGCTGGCTCGGCGACCACTACCAGTGGTGGGGTATCCCGGCGCTCAACTCCCTGCTGCTGGCCGGGCTCGGCTATGTCGTACTCGGCAGGCTCGGCCTGGTCCGCGGCGCCCGCGACCTGCCGTTCGAACAGCCCGCACGCCCCGCGGCGGCGATCGAGGCGGAAGCGGGTACGGCCTGGTCGTCGAAGGCCACCGCCTGACCCGGACACCCGTCCGAGACCCCCTACGAACCCCTTACGAACCCCCCTACGAAAGACAGACACAGCATGCGCATCGGAATCGACGTCGGAGGCACCAACACCGACGCCGCCCTTCTGGGCGACGACGACCGGATCATCGCCACCGCGAAGACCCCCACCACCTCCGACATCACCTCCGGCGTGACCTCGGCGATCCGGGCACTGGACCCGCCGATGGAATCCGTCACCGCCGTGATGATCGGCACGACCCACTTCCTCAACGCGCTGATCGAGGGCGCCCGGCTCGCTCCCGTCGCCGCGGTACGCCTCGGCCTGCCCGCCACGGCGGCCCTGCCGCCGATGACCGACTGGCCGGAGCGCCAGCGGGCGGCCGTCGGCGGGCACGGGTATCTCTGCCACGGCGGGCGGGAGTTCGACGGACGGCCGCTGTCGCCGCTCGATCCCGAGGAGCTGAAGCGCACCGCCGCCGACATCGCCGCGCGCGGCCTGACCTCGGTGGCCGTCTCGTCGGTGTTCTCCCCGGTCGCCGAGGAGGACGAGCGCCGGGCCGCGGCGATCCTCGGCGCCGAACTGGGCCCCGGCGTGCACTTCTCGCTCTCCCACGAACTCGGCCGGGTCGGACTGCTGGCCCGGGAGAACGCCACGATCATCAACGCGGCCCTGCGCGATCTGGCGACCGCGATCGTGGAGTCGTTCGCCAAGTCACTCGCCGAGGTGTCGCTGACCGCCCCGTTCTTCCTGTCGCAGAACGACGGCACGCTGATGGACGTGGACTTCGCCCGCGCCTACCCGGTGGCGACCTTCGCCTCCGGGCCCACCAACTCGATGCGCGGAGCCGCCTTCCTGTCCGGTCTCGGCGACTGCGCGGTCGTCGACGTCGGCGGCACCACCGCGGACGTCGGCATTCTGGCCGGCGGCTTCCCCCGCGAGGCGGCGGGCGAGAGCGAGGCCGCTGGCATCCGTACCAACTTCCGTATCCCCGACGTCCTCTCGCTCGGTATCGGTGGCGGCTCCCTGGTCTCGCCCGACGGCAGGACCGGCCCCCGCTCGGTCGGGTTCCGGCTCACCGAGGAGGCGCTGGTCTTCGGCGGCGACACCCTGACGGCGACCGATCTCGCGGTCGCCGCGGGCCGTGCCGACATCGGCGACCGCTCCCGGGTCGCCCATCTGGACCCGGAGTTCACCGCCCGCGCGCTCGACCGGATCGCCGAGCGGCTGGCGGAGACCGTCGACCGGATGCGTACCTCGGCGGGGCCGCTGCCGGTCGTCGCGGTCGGCGGCGGCAGCGTGCTGGTGCCCGCGGCGCTGCCCGGCTTCGACGATGTGCGCCGCCCGGGCCACTTCGACGTCGCCAACGCGGTGGGCGCCGCCATCGCCCAGGTGGGCGGAGAGGTGGACCGGGTCTTCCAGGTCCCGCAGGGGCGCCGGGACTCCGTGCTCGCCGAGGCCCGCGAGGAGGCCGTGAGCCGGGCCGAGAGCGCGGGCGCCAGGCCCGGCACGGTCCGCATAGTCGACGTGGAGGAGGTCCCGCTGGCCTATCTGCCCGGCGGCGCGACCCGGATCCGGGTCAAGGCGGTCGGCGACCTCGACCTGAACGGCATCGGCAGCACCCACGCCCCGGCCGGGGCGGGCGACACCCATGGAGCAGCGTCACATGCGTGAGATCAACCTCGACAACCTGGACGACATCGCGCGCGGCGCGGGCATCCTCGGTACCGGCGGGGGCGGCGACCCGTACATCGGCAAGTTGCTGGCCCGCGAGGCCATCCGCAAGCACGGGCCGGTCCGGCTCGTCGCCTTCGACGAGGTGCCGGCCGACGCGACCGTGGTACCCGTCTCGGGGATGGGGGCACCGACGGTGCTGCTGGAACGCGTCCCCGCCGGTGGCGAGGAAGTGGCCGCCCTGCGCGCCCTGGAGAAGCACATCGGCCGGGCCGCCACCCACATCGCACCGATCGAGGTCGGTGGCGTCAACTCCATGCTGCCCATCGCCTGCGCCGCCGAATCGGGGCTGCCGCTGGTCGACGGCGACGCCATGGGCCGTGCCTTTCCCGAGGCACAGATGGTGCTGCCCGGCTTGATCGGGGTGGCCAACACCCCGATGGCGCTCGCCGACGACAAGGGCAACAGCATCATCGTCGACGCCGTCTCCAACCACGCCGCCGAGCGCATCGCGAGGGCCGTATGCGTGGAGCTCGGCTGTCAGATCTCCAGCGCCGACACGGTGATGCGCGGCGACCAGCTCGCCGACGGGCTCGTCCCCGAGACGCTGACGCTCGCCGAACGGCTCGGCGCCGCCGTGCGCGAGGCGCGCGCCGCGCACACCGACCCGGTGCGGGCGGCGCGCGCCATGCTGTCCGGCACGCATCTGCTGACCGGCAAGGTGATCGACGTCAGCCGCCGTACCCAGGGCGGCTTCGCCCGGGGCAGCGCCCGGATCGAGGGCATCGGCGACGACGCCGGACGGGTGCTGGAACTCGGCTTCCAGAACGAGCATCTGCTGGCCACCCGTGACGGCGAGACGGTCGCCACCACGCCCGACCTCATCTGCGTGCTGGAGACCGACACCGGCGACCCGGTGACCACGGAGGGCCTGCGCTACGGCCTGCGCGTCAGCGTCCTCGCGGCCCCCTGTGACCCGCGCTGGACCACTCCGGGCGGCCTGGCGCTCGCCGGGCCGCGGTACTTCGGGTACGACGTGGACTATCTGCCGTTCCGGGAGAGCTGACCCACGGACCGGCCGGAGCGGCCCCGGCCGGCCCGCGTCAGGCGGACCGGCCGGGGCCTTCCCTTTCTCGGACCGCGCGCTTGCCGCTTCTCAGACCGCGCGCTTGCCCCTCTTCATGGACACGGCTGCGCAGGCCAGCCCCAGCAGTACGGTCAGACCGCCGACGATGACGTTGTTGAGGACGATGCCGAGGTCGGGGCTGCTTCCGACGATCCACGTAGCGATGATCGTCCAGGCACCCATGGCGCAGATGGCCCAGCTCAGGCCGTACATGCGCTCCGGCATGGCGGTGAACCCGAGGCCCAGCGCGGCGATCGCGACACCCATGATCAGGTTGTGCGTCGCAAGTGTGGGCTGACTCGCCGTGAAGTGCAGCACCCATGGCGAGATGGCGCAGTAGAGACCGACGAGAAAGACCGGCGCGTCCACCAGGGCCACATCGCGGCCACCGAGCATGCGGGCGTAGCGATCGCGCATTTCGGAAACATCGGGGTGACTGGCTATGTCACGGCCGGTGTGCGAGACGTTTGACATGGGGTTCGTCTCCTTCGCTCCTGCAGACCAACCAGCCACTTCTGTGCGATAAGCGGCCTGCTCTGTCATTCTGCGCTTATACCGCACTTATGTGTAGATTCAGGACCCGCGAAATTCCGTGGGAACCGCACGAGGTGATGCATCGTCCAGCCGCCGCGCCAGCGCCACCAGGGCGGGCGTCCGCAGCACCCGGTCCCCGTACCCCGGCAGCGGCACGTGCAGCGGCTCTGTCCAGCGCGGGGGGATCGCGCCGAAGCCGTACACCGCGCCCGCCAGAGCGCCGGTCACGGCGGCGACCGTGTCGGTGTCCCCGCCCGTGTCGATGGCCGCCGCCAGGGCGTTCTCGTACGTATCCGTGGTGCGCAGCGCCCACAGCGCGGTGCCCAGGCACGGCCAGACCGCACCGTTGAACTCCGTCGCCGCCCGCGGGTGCCACTCGGGCGCGAGGACGGTGGCCCAGCGCGCGCGGTGATCCTGGTGCACGCGGTCCAGGGCATCCGGGACGGCGGGGAGCGGATCGTCGCCGTCCAGTGCCACCCGGATCAGCTCGTGGAGCACGGCGGTGCCTTCCCAGGCGGCCCGGTCGCCATGGGTCAGCGCGGCGATCCGGCGGGCGGCGTCCATGGTCGCGGTACGGCCCCGCGCCGCGAAGTACACGGCGGAAGTGGCCGCCCGCATCAGCGAACCGTTGCCCGCCGCACGCCCGTTGACCTGGAAGTGCAGTGCCGCCGCGAGGTCCCACCCCTCACCGCTCGTCAGGACGTCCTCGGTCTGGAGCCCGATGTCCTTCGGATCGCCCGCCGCCCACCTGCGGAACCGGCCGAACATGTCGGGAAGGTCGAGGCCGCCCCGCTCCAGCAGGGACTCCGCCACCAGGACGGCCATCTGCGTGTCGTCGGTGGCCTCGCCCGGATCCCAGCCGCCGCCCCCGCACATCGTGCCGACGCCGTCCGGGAAGCGGGTCGTGTACACCCCGGCGGGCCCGAACTCGAACGGCGCGCCCAGCGCGTCACCCACCGCCGAACCGACGACGGCGCCCGCCACCCGGTCCTGCCGTGCCACGGGGCTCGGAGGATTCATCCGGCCAGCGTACGGACGACGGCCTCCCGGCCCCCCGGCGGGACCGGCCGCCATGGCCGCGAAGTGCACACACGTCCGGTCCCAGCACATCCCCGGGCCGGCACGCCCGAGTCTCAGCACGCGTGGTCTCAGGAGGCCGCACACATGGGTCTCAGGAGACCTCGACCACCACCGAGTGCCAGCCGGTCGCACCGTCGGGAACCGTGCCGGTCCGTTCCCCGGTCTGGGTGGCGCCGGTGCCGTTCGTCGCGCGGACCTCCAGGGTGTGGCGGCCCGACGTGGCCGGCCATTCCCAGACCCACTGGCGCCAGGTGTCCCGGCTGTCCTCGGCCGCCAGCCGGGCCGGGTGCCACGGACCGCCGTCCACCCGGACCTCCACCCGCGAGATGCCGCGGTGCTGCGCCCACGCGACCCCGGCCACCGGCACGGTGCCGGGCTTCGGGGACGCCGAGGCGCGGGGGGTGTCGATCCGGGACTCGGTCTTGACCGGTGCCTGCTGGGCCCAGCTCCGCCTGACCCAGTAGGCGTCGTACGCGGCGAAGGTCGTCAGCTCGATGTCCTCGATCCACTTGCAGGCCGACACGTACCCGTAGAGGCCGGGTACGACCATCCGGACCGGGAAACCGTGCGCGAAGGGCAGCGGCTCGCCGTTCATGCCGAAGGCCAGCATCGCGTCGCGCCCGTCCATGACCGCCTCCACCGGAGTGCCGATCGTCATGCCGTCGACGGACCGCGCCACGAGCTGGTCGGCCGGGCCGCCCGCCGACGGTGGCCGCACCCCGGCCTCGCGCAGCAGATCGGCCAGCCGTACCCCGAGCCACCTGGCATTGCCGATGTACGGGCCGCCGACCTCGTTGGAGACGCAGGCCAGCGTGATGTCCCGCTCGACGGTCTCCCGGCGCAGCAGGTCGTGGAGGCCGAGCGTGACGGGGTGGGCGACCCCCTCGCCGTGGATGCGCAGTCGCCAGCCGGCAGCGTCGAGACGGGGCACGACCAGGGCCGTGTCCACCCGGTAGAAGCTCTTGTCCGGGGTGAAGAAGGGACCCAGCCCCGGGATCCTCAGCTCGGTGCCGGCCGGGACGGCGGGCGCGGCGGAATCGGGTACGGGCAGGACCAGGTCATGGCGTGAGGCGGAGGCCCCGGCCTGGACGGAGGAGGTGAGCCGTCGCCCGAGGAGTCCCGCGCCGGCCGAGGCCGCCGTAGCCACGGCCGCCGTGATGACGAAGCCCCGGCGGTCGAAGGCGCCGTACGCCTCGCCCGCCGCGGGCGGCGGAGCGGGAGCTGTCGTGAGCCGTCCGGCCAGGGCGAACAGCACTCCGGCACCCACCACGGCACCGACCACAGAGGGCAACGCGTCCGGCGCGCTACCCCCCGGCCGCCCCACCGCGGCGACCGCCCCGACCACGCCGAAGACCAGGACGGCCGCCGAGCCGGTCCGCCGGTGGTGCAGCGCCAGCACCCCGATCGCCATGGCGAAGACGGCCAGCAGCACCACGATGCCCAGTTGCAGCACCAGCTTGTCGCCGGTGCCGAAGTGCCGTACGGCGAAGTCCTTCAGGGCCGGGGGAGAGCGGTCGATGACCGCCCCGCCCACTGCTGTGACGGGCCCCGCCTCGGGGCGTACGAAGGCCGCGACCAGCTCGGCCACGGCCAGGGCGCAGAACCCGGCGATCAGTCCGGCGAGTGCCGCGAGAGCGATGCGGGCGGCGCGGGTCCGGCGGCGCGCCCCATCGGCCCGGGAGGTTCCGTGGCGTTGCGCATCGGCTTCTTTCACGCAGGCCGCCTCCCTGGCGATAACGGTGCAAAACGGTCAGCTTGCGAGATCCTGTCATGCGATCGGGGATACGCGATACATCGTGGTTGACGCGTCTGGGTGAACGCGATATGTTCGCCTGCGAGTATTCGGTGACGGATTAGAGAGTGGTGGGGTCGGTGGCCAAGCGGCGCAAGCTCAGTAATCCGCTGGCGCTGACGGTCATGGTGTTGCTCGCGGAGCGCTCCATGCATCCGTACGAGATCGCCCAGACGCTTCGGCGGCGCGGCAAGGAACACAGCGTCAAGATCAATTTCGGCTCGCTCTACACCGTCGTCCAGAACCTGGAGAAGCACGGGTACGTGGAGGTGGCCGGCGTCCAGCGGCAGGGCAATCGCCCCGAGCGCACGCTCTACGGCATCACCGAGGCCGGGCGCGCGGAGATGCTGGACTGGCTCTCCGATCTGCTCGCCGTCCCCGCCGCCGAGTACCCGGTCTTCGAGACGGCGCTGTCGCTGCTGCCGGTGCTGCCGCCGCGGGAAGTGGCGGAGCTGATGGAGACCCGGGGGGCGGCGCTGGCGATCCAGGGGGCGGCCCTGCGCGGTGTCCTCGGTCAGCTGGGGGAGAAGCTGCCCCGCGTCTTCGTCATCGAGACCGAGTACCAGCTCCACATGATCGACGCACAGCTGGAGTGGATCAAGAAATTCCGCGACGAACTCACCGACGAGACGATCAGCGGCATCGAGGAGTGGAAGTCCTTCCACGAGACCGGTGAAGTCCCGCAGGACTGGCAGGACCTGGACGAGCCGGAGGTCGTCCTGGAGCCGGGGCGGAGCAGCTAGGGCCTTTCGTTTGGATCATGCCGGGCTGATCCAAACAAAAGACCCTGGAGGCAGGCCCCAGAGAGAAGGGCCCCGGTGGAAGCTGTTGCAGCAGCGACCGCCGGGGTCTCGAACCCCGGACCGGTCACGCCGTGAAGGCGAACCGGGCGATCGAGGTGCGGCCCACCAAGGATAGCCCGGCGCTCTTCACGCGGAATCGGCTCGGCATGCCCGAGTGCTCGGTGCGCCCGAGCACCCCGCCGACCACAGGAGAGCTCTGTCATGAGCACCCGTGCGCCCGCAGTAGCGGCGCGAAACCTGATCAAGACATATCCCGGCGATGTGACCGCCCTGCGCGGCATGGACCTCGGCATCGAAGCCGGCACGGTCTTCGGGCTGCTCGGCCCCAACGGCGCCGGAAAGTCCACCACCGTAAAGATCCTCACCACCCTGGCCCGCCCCGACTCCGGCACCGCGACCGTCGCCGGACACGATGTGCTGCGCCACCCCGACCGGGTCCGCCGCGCCATCGGCGTCGTCGCCCAGAAGTCCGGCGCCGACCCGGTCGCCACCGGCCGGGAGAACCTGTTGCTCCAGGGCAGGCTGTACGGGATGCGGGGCGCGGAGGTCCGGCGCCGCGCCGATGAGCTGCTGGACCGCTTCGACCTCGCCGACGCGGGCAACCGCCGGGTCCAGGGGTACTCCGGAGGGATGCGGCGCCGCCTCGACGTGGCGCTCGGCCTGGTCCACCGTCCCGAGGTGCTCTTTCTCGACGAACCCACCACCGGGCTCGACCCCGAGGCCCGCACGGCGATGTGGGACGAGATCGCCCGGCTGGCCGGTGACGAGGGGCTGACCATCGTCCTCACCACGCACTACCTGGAGGAGGCCGACCGGCTCGCCGAGCGCATCGCGATCGTCGACCGCGGACGGATCGTCGTCGAGGGCACCCCCGACGGACTCAAGGGTGAACTCCGGGGCGACGCCGTCCACATGGAGCTGCGTACGGACGGCGACACCGCGGTGATCACCGCCGCGCTGACCCGACTGCCCGGTGTGCACGAGGTGCTGGTCGACGGCCGCCGGGTGAGCGTACGGGCCGAGGACGGCGCCGCGGCCGTCCCCGTCCTGCTCGCCGCCCTGGAGCGGGCCGGTGCGGTGGTCGCCGCCGCCACCGTGGCCCGCCCCTCCCTCGACGACGTCTATCTGCGCTACGCCGGACGCCGCTTCTCCGAGGCCGAGGCCGCGGACGCCCGGCACATCCCCGCCCTCACCCCCGCCGGAGGCACCCGATGAGCAGCCAAGCACTCGCCCAGACCTGGTACATGACCCAGCGTCAGCTCATGGCGATCATCCGGCAGCCGGTCTTTCTGGCGATCTCCCTGGTCCAGCCGGTGATCTGGCTGTTCCTGTTCGGCAACCTCTTCAAGAAGGTCGTCGAGCTCGGCGGCTTCGGCACCACGTCCTATCTGGACTACCTGATCCCGGGCATCGTGGTGATGAGCGCGCTCGGATCGAGCATGTGGGTCGGGATGGGCACCCTGGAGGAGATCGAGCGGGGCACGCTCAACCGTTTCCTGACGACGCCGGTCAGCCGCAACGCGCTGATGAACGCCAACGTCGTGCAGAACGGCATCAGCACCGCCGTGCAGTCCGTCGTCATCGTGCTGCTCGGCCGGGCTGCCGGGGCCTCCTACCCGGGCGGTGCGGGCGGTCTGCTGATCCTGGTGGTCGCCTCGGTCCTGCTCGGTACGGTCTTCGGCGCGCTCTCCAACGCCCTGGGCATGCTGGTCCGCCGACGCGAGTCGATCATCGGCATCAACACCTTTCTGCTGCTGCCGCTGACCTTTCTCTCCTCCTCCTTCATGGCCCCGAGCCAGATGCCGGCCTGGATGCGGCACGTCGCCGACTTCAACCCGGTCAACTGGGCGATGGTGGCGGGCCGTTCCGCGCTGACCGCCGCCCCGGACTGGGGTGTGGTGCTCAGCCGCGGGGGAGCCCTTCTGGTGCTCGCGGTGGTGGCGGTCGGGCTGTCGACCCGCACGTTCCGCTCGTACCAGAAGTCCGTCTGACGGGCCAGAAGTCCGTCCGGCGGACGCACCTACGACAGCGTCGTACGGCCGACCCGGTCCGGGATCTCATTCCCGGGCCGGGTCCTCGGCCTCAGTACCGCCCTCATCGCGAGGAAGACCAGCAGCCCGAACGGCGACAGCAGAATCGTCAGCACCAGCAACGGGCCCATGACCAGCGGCGAGATCCCCAGTCGCCGCCCTTCCAGGAACATCCACTGGCCCAGCAGCAGATCCCAGGCGATCACCTGTGCCCAGATCGCCCCCGCCCCGTTCGCCAGCGCCGTCAGATCGCGGAAGGTGTCGATGTCGGGGCTGCGCACCGCGTCCCAGAGCTCGGGAAGGACGGGCACGGCCATGATCAGGTAGAGCGCCAGCACCGGCAGGACGGTGAGCGGCGATGCGGCGATGCGCGCCGTGGGACGCCAGTTGGGCGCCAGGATCATGAGCAGCCAGAACGGAGCTGCCAGGAAGAACGAGATCTCGAAGAGTGCACCGGTCATGACGCGAACTCCTTCTGGGCTGAATCGGAACCGGAGTTGGAAGCGGAGCGGGAACCAGAGCCGGAGCCGGAGTCGGGATCCGGACCGGTCCGCCGTCGTACGGGAGTCGGCCTCAGCGCCCCGAAGGCGGCGGCGGCGCTCCCGACCACGATCAGGGTGGCGGCACCGAGCGTCGCACCGTCCGGGTGGATCAGCGACTGGCCGCGCAGCGCCTGCCAGGTGACCAGCGCGACGACCGCCGCGTACGCCCCCGAGGCCACCAGCACCAGCCGCAGCCGGACTCGCGGGTCGCGCAGCCGCGGGAAGCGCGGGGCCAGGGCGACCAGCGCGAGCAGGAAGAGCGGCAGCAGTTGTAGCGCGTGCATTCCGATGAAGTGCGGGATGCGCAGATCGCCGCCGGTCGTGGACCAGCCGGTGAGGGGCATCGACGGGCCGCCGTCCGGTACGCCCACGGAGTGCGCGCCGATCACATCGGCGGTGTCCAGGTTCCCGGCCGCCCGCTGTTCGGGGGTGGGCTGGGTCATCAGGAAACCGAATCCGGCGCCCACCAGGGCGAGCAGCACGCCCGAGCGGATCGCCCAGGCGGAGGCTCGGTCGGCGATCCGGGCGCGCAGCAGCAGGATCGCGATGACCAGCGTGCTGGTCCACAGGATGACGACGGTGACGGCCATCGCGTTGAACAGCGTCTCGTCGAACGGGGTGGCGTGGTTGAAGTGGCTTCGCTTCCCGCGGATCACCTGCCCGGTGATGATCGCCATCTCGGTGAGGCTGGACAGCGTGACCAGGGTCCCGGCCCACCAGCCGACCCGCCGGCCACGGGTGACCAGGGTCAGCATCCAGGCGAGGGCGAGTGCGTACACGACGAACGAGACCGCGAATTTAAACGGTTTGAACCATATCGCCGCGCCCGCGAGGACCCGGTCGTCGGCTATCAGGCCCACGGCCGACACGACCGTCATGACGGCCATCGCCGCGGCGAAGAGGACTAACGGCCGATGCCAAGAGCGCCAGGAAGACATGAGGACCCCTCAGGAATTATGGATAGTGGCACTTCCTGCTATCCGATAATGGAACTATCTATGATGGGTCAGGGGGTTGGCAAGCGCGGAAGGATGAACACGCGGTGCGCATCGGCGAGTTGAGCAGCAGGTCCGGGGTTCCGGTACCGACGATCAAGTTCTACGTACGGGAAGGGCTGCTGCCGGCAGGGCAGTTGACCAGCCCGAACCAGGCGAGTTACGACTCCGGTCACGAGCGCAGGCTGCGGCTGATCCGCGCCCTGCTCGATGTCGGCGGGCTCTCGCTGGCCGCCATCGGTGATGTGCTGCGGGTGGTCGAGGACCCGGAGCAGCCGGTGCACAAGGTGCTGGGCGTCGCGGCGAAACGCCTCACTCCGCTGCACGGGGACGAGCCGGGGCCCGAGCTGGAGGACGCCCGCGACGAGGTGGCGGAGCTGCTGGAGCGGCGCGGCTGGCGGGCCGAGGCGCACGGCCCGGCCGGCGAGTCCCTGGCCGCGGTGATCGTCGCGCTGCGGCGGGCCGGGCACGGAGGATTCGTCGAGCTGCTGGACGCATACGCGGCCGCCGCCGAACCCGTCGCGCGGGCCGACCTCGACTACGTGGGGCGGCGGGTGGCGCGCGAGGACCTGGTGGAGGGCGTGGTGGTGGGCACGGTGCTGGGGGAGGCGATGTTCAGCGCGCTGCGGCGACTCGCGCACGTGGACGCGTCCGCGCGTACGTACGAGGACGAAGGGGAGGGCGGTCGGGGCGGCGAGAACGCGGGCGGTCGGGGCGGCGAGGGAGCGGAGGCGCGGGGCGACGATGGGTGACCCTGCGCCCGGCCCCGGCCCCCGGACGAAGGTACGCCCCGGCAGGGGGCGGCCGGGGCGTACCTTCGTGATCCGGTGTTACGCGGCGCTCTCCTGCTCGCGCTCCACCTGTGCGTTCCACTCGCGCTTGACCGAGCGCCAGGCGTCGTCGTTCTGGCCGAGCCGCCAGTAGCCCGAGATGGACAGCCGGGGGAGCGGGATCTTGCGGTCCAGGCGCAGATGGCGGCGGATCTCCTTCACGAAGCCCGCCTCGCCGTGGACGAACGCCTGGACCTCGCCCGCCGGGAACTCCAGCTCCTTCACAGCGGCGGTCAGCGCCTCGCCGACCGGGCGCTCCCCGCGGTGCAGCCAGGTCACCCCGACGCCGTCGGGCGTCACGATCTTCTGCTCCTCCGCCGCGTCCGTCACCTCGATGAACGCGTGCACCACCGCACCCGTCGGCATCCTCTCCAGGGCCGCCGCGATCGCCGGCAGCGCGCTCTCGTCGCCCGCCAGGAGGTGCCAGTCCGCCGAGGCGTCCGGGCCGTAGCCGCCGCCCGGACCCAGGAAGGTCACCTGGTCGCCCGGGGCCGCCCGCATCGCCCAGGGCCCGGCGAGGCCCTCGTCGCCGTGGACCACGAAGTCGATCGCCAGCTCACGGGCGACCGGATCCCAGGAACGCACCGTGTACGTACGGGTCGTGGGCCACAGCTCCCGCGGCTGCTCCTCGCGGATGCGGGCCATGTCGAAGGGGTGCGCATAGTCGGCGCCCTCGGGGGCGAAGCAGAGCTTGACGTAGTGGTCGGTGAACCCGGCGAGCCCGAAACCGGCGAGGCCCTCACCGCCGAGCACCACGCGCACCATGTGCGGGGTGATCCGCTCGGTGCGCAGCACCTCGGCCCCCTGTGCCTTGGGTGCCTGCCGCGCCGGTCGTTCTGCCACGAGGTTCTCCCTGCTCCGATTGCTTAGGCTTACCTAAGCTAGCACCTCAGTCGCGCAGAGTGGAGAGCAGGCGTTGCAGCGCACCGCCCAGTCCCCAGCGCTTCGCGAGGGCTTCGAGGGCGGCGGGATCGCGCGGCCCGGCGGGCAGCACGGGGTCGAACTCCGGCAGCGGTACGTCATCGGCGACCCGGACCACCTTCGGTGCGACCGCCACGTAGTCCCGCGCCTCGTCGAGCCGCTTGCGCTGCGACGGTGTGAGCTTCGCCTTCGGGTCGTCGACGGCGGCCATGATCCCGGCCAGATCACCGAAGGCGTCCAGCAGCTTCGCCGCGGTCTTCTCGCCGATGCCGGGGACGCCCGGCAGCCCGTCGCTCGGGTCGCCGCGCAACAGGGCCAGATCGACGTAGCCGGAGCCGTCCACCCCGTACTTCTCCCGGAGCCACGCCTCGTCCGTCAGCTGGAGCGAGCCGACGCCCTTCAGCGGGTAGAGCACCCGCACCCCGCGTGCGTCGTCGACCAGCTGGTAGAGGTCCCGGTCGCCGGTGACGATGTCCACGGGGCCGGTGGCCAGGCCGGTGAGCGTGCCGATCACGTCGTCCGCCTCGTAGCCCGCGACGCCGACCCGGGCGATACCGAGCGCGTCGAGCACCTCCTCGATGACCGGCACCTGTGGGGCCAGGGTGTCGGGGGTCTCCTCCTCGTCCGGCAGCCCCTCGGCGGTCTCCACCGCGACCCGGTGCGCCTTGTACGAGGGGATCAGCTCGACCCGCCAGTGGGGCCGCCAGTCCGCGTCCATGCAGGCGACCAGGTCGTCCGGCCGGTGGTCCTGCACCAGGCGCCCGATGAAGTCGAGCAGCCCGCGCACGGCATTGACCGGCGTCCCGTCCGGGGCGCGCACCGAGTCGGGGACGCCGAAGTAGGCGCGGTAGTAGAGGGAGGCGGTGTCGAGGAGCATCAGGCGTCGCGTCACACCCCGATGATGCCGCACACCACTGACACCGGCCGCCGCGGACACCGGCCGTCATGGACGCCGGCCGTCATGGACACCGGTCGTCGGTGACGTCACCGTCGGCGGCACCGGGGCAAGGGGATGGGCGGCGTCAACCATCACCCGTATGTGACCTGACTCACTCTTGCGTTTGGGTTGTGTAAGCGGGGGCAGGCGCGCAGCCGGAGCGGATCACGTACCGGTTTCAACCAGTGCACGTGCCATGCGGGCCGAATCCGCGCCGCTCCACGGTCTGCCGGAGGGGGTGGCAGACCGTTTTTCGGTTCAACCCGCGAGGTGTATGTGTCAAGGCTGCAAGCTGAACGCTTGTACAAAGTGTTCGGCAGACGACCCGATCAAGCTGTGCAGAAACTCGAAAGCGGCGCCGACCGCGACGAGCTGCGCGCCGACGGAACGACCGCAGCGGTGATCGACGCCTCGTTCACCGTCGAACCGGGACAGATCTTCGTCGTGATGGGTCTGTCCGGGTCCGGGAAGTCCACGTTGCTGCGCATGCTCAACGGACTTCTGGAGCCCACCGCCGGACGCGTGCTCTTCGATGGCCAGGACCTGACCGCCCTGAGCCCCGCCGAACTGCGCCATGTCCGGTCCTCCAAGATCAGCATGGTGTTCCAGCACTTCGCGCTCTTCCCCCACCGCAGTGTGCTGGAGAACGCCGCGTACGGCCTGGAGGTGCAGGGCGTACCGCGCGCCCAGCGCGAGCAGCGCGCCGCCGAGGCGCTGGAGCTGACCGGCCTCGCCGGCTGGGAGAAGTCCTGGCCCGACGAGCTGTCCGGCGGCATGCAGCAGCGTGTCGGCCTGGCCCGCGCCCTGGCCACCGACGCCGACCTGCTCCTGATGGACGAGTCCTTCAGCGCACTCGACCCGCTGATCCGCCGCGACATGCAGGACCAGCTGCTCGAACTGCAGAAGCGGCTGAAGAAGACCATCGTCTTCATCACCCACGACCTCAACGAGGCCATGCGCCTCGGCGACCGCATCGCCGTGATGCGCGACGGGAAGATCGTCCAGCTCGGCACCGCCGAGGACATCCTCGTCACCCCGGCCAACGACTACGTCGCCTCCTTCACCCAGGACGTCGACCGGACCCGGGTGCTGACCGCGGGCGCCATCATGGCCGAGCCGCACACCGTCATGGGCACCAGCACGGACGACGGCAAGGAACTGCGTACCGCCGCCGACGTGCTCGCTGCCGCCCCGGCCACCGTCACCGAGTCCACGCCGATCATCGAGCTCTTCACGCCCTGTTCGCAGAGCGGGGTCGCGGTCGCCGTGACCGATGCCGCGGGCAAGCTCGTCGGTGTCGTGCCGCGCGCCCGGCTGCTCGCCGTCCTCGGTGAACCTATGACCCCCGCCGAGCCCCCGCAGGACGTCAGGCCCGGCACGATCGACACGAAGAAGGTGGCCGGTGTTTAGGCTTCCTCTCGGTGACTGGGTCGACTCCGCCGTCGACTGGCTGCAGACCCATCTCGCCTGGCTGTTCGACGCGATCAGCTCGATCGTCAACAACATGTTCGACGGCATAGCCGCCGTCCTCTCCGCCCCCGCCCCGCTGCTCTTCGCGGGCATCGTCGCGGTCATCGCCTGGTGGCTGCGCGGTCTGCTCGCCGGTGTACTCGCCTTCGTCGGCTTCGCCGTCATCGACTCCGTCGAGCTGTGGGACGAAGCGATGGACACCCTCACCCTGGTGCTCGTCGCCACCATCATCGCGCTGGTGCTGGCCGTACCGCTGGGTATCTGGGCGTCCCGCTCCAAGACCGTCAGCGCGGTGATCCGGCCGGTCCTGGACTTCATGCAGACCATGCCCGCCATGGTCTATCTGATCCCCGGCGTCATCTTCTTCGGCGTCGGCGTGGTGCCCGGCATCATCGCCACCATCATCTTCTCGCTGCCCCCGGGCGTCCGGATGACCGAGCTCGGCATCCGCCAGGTCGACGGCGAGCTCGTCGAGGCGGCCGAGGCGTTCGGCACCACCCGGCGCAACACCCTGCTGCGGGTCCAGCTGCCGCTTGCCCTGCCCACGCTCATGGCGGGCATCAACCAGGTCATCATGCTGGGTCTGTCCATGGTGGTCATCGCCGGCATGGTCGGCGGCGGCGGCCTCGGCGGCGCCGTCTACCGCGCCATCGGCAACGTGGACGTCGGTCTCGGCTTCGAGGCGGGCATCTCCATCGTCATCGTGGCGATGTACCTGGACCGGATGACCAGCGCGCTCGGCCGCGAGGTCTCCCCGCTGGCCCGCCGCGCGCTCGCCAGGGCGCAGGCGATGGCCGGCGGACTCAAGGTCTGGAACCACCGCCCGCAGCCCGTCGTCGCGGTCTCCGGCGTCGTGATCCTCGCGCTCGTCGCGGGCGCCCTGGGCATCTTCGGCCCGGACAAGACCAAGAGCACCGCCGACGGTTCGGACATCGGCGCGGGCAAGAAGATCAGCATGGGTTACATCCCGTGGGACGAGGGCATCGCCTCCACCTTCCTCTGGAAGGAGATGCTGGAACGGCGCGGCTTCGAGGTCGACGTCAAGCAGTACGAGGCCGGCGCGCTCTACACCGGTATGGCCAACGGCCAGATCGACTTCGAGACCGACTCCTGGCTCCCGGTCACCCACGCCAGCTACTGGAAGAAGTACCAGGACCGCCTGGAGGACATGGGCTCCTGGTACGGCCCCACCTCGCTGGAGCTGGCCGTCCCGTCGTACCTGAAGGACGTCCAGTCGCTGGACGACCTCAAGGGCAAGGGCTCGCAGTTCAAGGGCCGGATCGTCGGTATCGAACCGAGCGCCGGTGAGACGGGCCTGCTCAAGGACAAGATCCTGCCGGGCTACGGCCTGGACAAGGAGTACGAGGTCGTCGACGGCTCCACGCCGTCGATGCTGGCCGAGCTGAAGCGCGCGTACGCCAAGAAGGAACCGATCGTCGTTCCGCTCTGGTCACCGCACTGGGCGTACAACCAGTTCGAGCTCACCAAGCTCAAGGACCCCAAGAACCTCTGGGGCAAGGGCGACGGCATCCACACCCTGGCCCGTAAGGGCTTCTCTGCCGACAACCCCGAGGTCGGCAGCTGGCTCAAGAGCTTCAAGATGAGCGAGGACCAGCTCACCAGCCTCGAAGCGCAGATCCAGAAGTCCGGCTCCGGCAAGGAGCAGGAGGCGGTCCGCACCTGGCTGAAGGCCAACCCGGGCGTCGCCGACAAGTGGACCCCGGTCGCCGGGGCCGGTACGGCCAAGAAGAGCACGAACGGCAAGGACGAGCGCGACCGCGCCGTCGAGATGGCCTGGTTCCCCTGGGAGGAGGACATCGCCGCCACGTACCTGTGGAAGGCGGTCCTGGAGGAGCGCGGCTACAAGATCAACCTCAAGCAGTTCGAGGTCGGTCCGATGTACGCCGCGATGTCGCGCGGCCAGATCGACGTGCAGTTCGACGGCTGGCTGCCGTACACGCAGAAGAACTACTGGGCGAAGTACGGCTCCCAGCTGTCCGACCTCGGGTCGTGGTACGGCCCGACGTCCATCGAGGTCGCGGTGCCCTCCTACGTGAAGGACGTCAAGTCCCTCGCCGACCTCAAGGGCAAGGGCTCGCAGTTCAAGGGCCGGATCATCGGCATCGAGCCGGGCACCGCCACGATGGAGAACCTCAAGAAGAACGTGCTGCCGACGTACGGCCTGGACAAGGAGTACAAGGTCGTCGACTCCTCGACGCCCGGCATGCTGGCCGAGCTGAAGCGCGCGTACGCCAAGGAGGAGCCCATCGCGGTGCTGCTGTGGACCCCGCACTGGGCGTACAGCGAGTACGGCATGACCAAGCTGAAGGACCCCGAGATGGCCTTCGGCAACGGTGACCGGCTGCACACCATCGCGTCCAAGGACTTCCCGAAGAACTACCCGCAGCTGACGAAGTGGTTCAAGGACTTCAAGCTGAGCGAGGACCAGCTCGCCGGCCTGGAGAACCAGATCCAGAAGCTCGGCGCCGGGCACGAGGAAGAGGCCGTGAAGGCCTGGATGGAGAAGAATCCGGGCATCGTGGACAAGATGGCCCCGCAGTAGGGCTCTCCGCAGGCTCCGAAGCACCGGAAAGGGTGGGCACCGCCGTCGGCGGGCCCGCCCTTTCCGGGTTTCCGGACGTTCACCGGCCGGCCGACCTTGCGCAACCGTATGCGTAATGTGCTGGCAGCCGGAAGGATGGCGAGTCGGGAGGGAGCCGGACATGGACGAGAAGGAAGCACTCCGCGTGGGCGCCGCGATCCGCCGCAGGCGCAGATCCCTGGGGCTCACGCTGGCCGGGGTCGCCGGGCGCAGCGGCCTGTCCGTGCCGTTCCTCAGCCAGATCGAGAACGAGCGGGCCCGGCCCAGCGCCCGGTCCCTGGACCGGGTCGCCGAGGCCCTGGAGACCACCACGGCCCGGCTGCGCGCCGCCGCGGACTCGGCGCGCGCCGTCGACGTGGTAAGGGCGGGCGAGGGCGACGGGGTACGCAGGGTGGTGCGCGGACGCCATCAGCTCAGCGCCCTGGAGTTCACCGGGGAACTCGACCTCGGGCGTGAGTTCCAGCACCGCAACGACGAGGTGATGTACGTGGCGCAGGGCGCCGCCGAGGTGGAGGCCGAGGGGCAGGCGTACCGGCTGGAGCAGGGCGACACCCTCTTCCTGTCCGGCGGGGTGCGGCACCGCTGGCGGGCCACCGTGCCCGGTACGAGGCTGCTGGTCGTCGCGGTCGCCGAGCACATCGACGCCACCTACGACCCGCGCCGCTGAGAGGGGGCCGGTCGTGCGAGTCGTCTCCCTGGTGCCCTCGCTCACCGAGGCCGTCGCCGTCACCGCGCCCGGTCTGCTGGTCGGCGCCACCGACTGGTGCACCCATCCGGCCGGGCTGGACGTGGCCCGGATCGGCGGGACCAAGAATCCCGACGTGGCCGCGATTCTCGCGCTCCGGCCCGATCTGGTCGTCGCCAACGAGGAGGAGAACCGCGAACCCGACCTCGCGGCGCTCCGGGCCGCCGGTGCCGAGGTGCTGGTCACCGAGGTCCGTACCCTCGACCAGTCCTTCCAGGAGCTGGACCGGCTCCTGGTCACCGCCTGCGGACTGACCAGGCCGCGCTGGCTGGACGAGGCCGAGGCCGCCTGGGCCGCACTCCCGTCGCCGCGCGCCCCGCGCCGTGCGGTGGTGCCGGTGTGGCGCAGGCCCTGGATGGTCCTGGGCCGCGACACCTTCGCCGGTGACCTGCTGGCCAGGCTCGGCGTCGAGAACGTCTACGCGGACCACGCCGAGCGCTATCCCCGTATCCCGCTCGACGCACTCAACGCGGCGGGCGCCGACTTGGTGGTGCTGCCCGACGAGCCGTACCGTTTCACCACGGACGACGGGCCCGAGGCCTTCCCGGCGCTGCCCGCCGCGCTCGTCGACGGGCGGTACCTCACGTGGTACGGGCCGTCACTGGTGCGGGCGCCTGCGGTGCTGCGAGCAGCGCTCCGCTGAACAGCCCGCGCAGCGTCCGTACCCCGGCCACCACCCATGCCGCCACGAGCAGCACGTACAGCGCGACGGCCAGCCAGGTGTACGCGGTGAGACCGGTGTGCCGGGCCAGACCCGCGGCGCCCGTGACACACGTACCGACCGGGAAGGTGAAGCCCCACCACGTCATGGCGAAGGTCATGCCGTTCCGGACGGCCCGCACCACCAGTGCCAGGGCCAGCGCCAGCCACAGCAGGGCGAAACCCATCACCGGCACCCCGTACAGCACGGCGAACACCCCGAGCCCCGAGGCATAGGGCGCCCCGATCGCGTCCGGCGCCACATCGGCGAGCTGATTGACCGCGGTCGTCGACTGGCCCAGCGGGCCGAGGACCAGGAACAGGGTGGGCGTCAGCGCGAGCGGCAGCGGCCCCTGGTGGACGAGCCGGGCGAAGATCAACGGCAGCATCACCAGCGTGGCCAGCAGACTCAGACCGAACATCGCGTAGCAGGCCAGCAGCAGCGCCTCCTGCCACTGTCCGGCGGGCAGCTCCGGCACCAGCAGGGGGCCCAGCGCCGCGGAGACCATCGGCGCCACCACCGGCAGCAGCCACACCGGCGACGCGGTGCCGGGCTCGATCCGGTGGCGTACGACCATCAGATACGGGATCGCGACCGCGGCGGCCAGCCCGATCAGCGTGCCCGCCGTGTACAGCACGACATCCAGGGCGAGGGCCGCCCGGTGCCCGATGACGTCCTGGCCGACCACCATCGACGAGCCGCCGACGGCCAGCAGGGCCATCGAGAGACAGCCGTAGAACGGGGCGACGGCCGGGTCGAGCAGATGGCTGCGGGCCTGGTCGCGATGGGCGATCCAGTGCCCGGTACGGGCCGCGAGCACCGCGGCGAGCGCGACCACCGCCAGCACCCACACCACCGTGCAGGCGGCCCGCAGTCCCGGGATGTGCACGGGCAGTGCGACACCCGCGCTCGCGACGATCGAGGTGCCCATGACGGCCGCGTACCAGTTGGGGCCGAGGTACCGCAGGGAGGGCAGCCGCTCGGCGGCCGGGAACGGGACTGGGGACTGCTGCGTCTGCGGAAAGATGGCCATGCCACGATTTTCCCGGCGGGGTCCGGGCCCCACCAGGGAGTCCGTGTCTATGAGGTCATAAGCTGGCTTTATGTCCGGCGAAGCACATGTCTCTCTCTCCCACCGGGTTCCCGACCTCGGAGCGCTGGAACTCCTGCTCGCCGTCGCCCGGCACGGCAGCCTGGGGCGCGCGGCCCGGGACGTCGGCGTCACCCAGCCCGCCGCCAGCAGCCGGATCCGGTCCATGGAACGGCAGCTCGGCGTGGCACTGCTGGACCGTTCACCGCGCGGTTCCCGGCTCACCGACGCGGGCGCGCTGGTCACCGACTGGGCACGCAGGATCGTGGAGGCGGCCGAGGCGTTCGACGCGGGCGCGCAGGCGCTGCGGGACCGGCGGGACTCCCGGCTGCGGGTCGCCGCCTCCATGACCATCGCCGAATACCTGCTGCCCGGCTGGCTGATAGCGCTGCGCGCCGAACGGCCGGACACGGCGGTCTCGCTGCTGGCCGGGAACTCGGCGGCGGTGGCGGGCCGGCTGCTGGTCGGCGAGGCCGACCTCGGTTTCGTGGAGGGCCTGTCCGTGCCGGAAGGGCTCGACGGCACGGTCATCGCCCATGACCGTCTCGTCGTCGTGGTCGCTCCGTCCCATCCCTGGGCCCGCCGCCTGAGCCCTCTCACCCCACAGGAGCTGGCCGCGGCCCCGCTGATCCTGCGCGAACACGGCTCCGGCACCCGCCAGGTCCTGGACGCGGCCCTCGCCGTGCACGGCGGCCTGGCCCAGCCGCTGCTCGAACTCTCCTCCACGACCGCGGTGAAGGGTGCCGCGGAGAGCGGCGCCGGGCCGTGCGTCCTGAGCGAACTGGCGCTCGGCGAGGAGCTGTCCTCGCGGCGCCTGGTCAAGGTCCCGGTCGCCGGAGTACGTCTGCGGCGCCAGCTGCGCGCGGTCTGGCCCTCGGGCCACCGCCCGACGGGGCCGGCCCGCGACCTGCTGTCACTGACGGGACGGGACGGCCAGACGCGTCCATGAGGCCCCGCCGTCGCCAGTACGTCCGGCGAAATCCCTGGCGGGCGTTCCGGCTCCGTGGCGAAGGATGTGCGGATGGATGTGATCGCTCCCCCCGCCACCGGCGTCCGGCACCACTGGGCCGACCTCCCTGCCCCCGTCCGCGGTGCCGTGTAGGACATCCTCGGTGCTCGCGTCATCGAGGAGCGGAGCCGGAGAGGCGGGTACTCACCGCGCCGACCGGCTATCTCGTAGCGGGTTCGCTGCGCCCCGATCCGCCCGGCCTCCCGACGCTGCGGGCTTTCCGGCGCGCCCAGGGCGCGGCGGCGCTGCGTCGGCTGCGTGGGAGGCTCGCGCGCAGCGCCTATTGAGGCGGCTGCCACGGCCACCGCCAAGGGCCGCCAATGGTGGCAGATCAGACCTTTACGGACTTCCGGGCGCCGCACCGGAAGACCGGCGGTGCCCGCCCGCGCAGGGCCTGGCGGGTGACCTCGGATCGGATGGCGGACGCGGTCTGGTGCGTGCGATGCCAAGGCGGAGGAGGGAGTCGACGCGGAGCGTTGGCGACCGACGACAACGCGGGAAGCGTGCGTGCCAGGGCGTGGCCGCCCGGTCGGAGGTCACCCGACAGGCCCTCAGGCCAGGAACCCGCGCAACAGTGCGGCAGTGCCCGCGCAGTGCTCGCGCATCACCGCGCGCGCGGCCTCCCCGTCCCCGTCGAGGACCGCCTCGACGAGGCTGGTGTGCTGATGCTGGGAATGCTCCAGGTTCCGCACGAGCAGCGGGATGCAGTCCAGCAGGTCGTTCAGGGTGGCCCGGACGGCCGCGTACTGCGTGGTCAGCGACGCGGACCCGGAGAGTTCGGCCAGGGTCAGATGGAACAGGGTGTCGCGCCTGCGGTAGTCCTGCAGAGGCGCCTCGTGAGTCGCCGTCAGGGCCGAGCGCAGCCGGTCCGCGCCCTCGCCGTCGAGCCCCTGCGCGGCGCACAACTCGGCTGCCCCGGCCTCCAGCACCTCGCGGAAGCGCAGCACGTCCTCGATGTCGACGGACGTGATTCTCCGGCGCAGCTCGTCCTCGCCGGGGCTGTCGGTGCGCAGCAGCACGAACGTTCCGCCGTACCGGCCGCGCCTGCTCTCCACCAGACCCTGGTCCTGAAGGACCTTCAGCACCTCGCGCAGGGTCACCCGGCTGATCCCCAGCAGCTCGGCGAGATCGCGCTCGGCCGGCAGCCGCCCGCCGCCCGGCACCAGACCGAGCCTGATCACCTGGAGGATCTGCTCCAGCGCCTCCTCGAAGCCGTTCCCCGCCCGGACCGGCCGCAGTACGGGCATCAGGCGGTCGATGAACTCGCTTTCCCCGGCCACGCCCCGTTCCCTCCCGGTCCATGGTCGACCGCTGGATCAATGGTCGACCGTCAATGGTTGACCTTCACACCTTAAGTGTTCCGGCCGGCCCGGCGCGGAGCGTCCCCCGGTGGACCGGGCACCGCCCGGGGACGATACGGACAGGCGGGAAAACGGCGGGCCCGTGGGGTTGGCCGAACCCTAGAGTGAGGGGATGAGCGACGCGACACCGCCCGGCTGGTATCCGGACGCCGCGACACCGGGCACCGACCGCTGGTGGGACGGCACGGCGTGGACCGCGCACACCCGCCCGGCCGCCGCCGCGCCCCAGGGGTTCGGCCCGCCCGAGCCGGTCGCCGCCGCATCCGGCAACGACACCACCGCCGGCCGGGGCGGCACCCGGACCGTCGCGCTCGCCGTGGCCGGGCTGATCGTCGTGGGCGCGGCCGTCGCCGGAGCCGTCCTGCTGGGCAGGGACGAGGGCGGTACGCGGCCCGAGGCCGGACCGAGCGGCTCCGCCCCGCCGCCCACCGCCGCGACGGACACCCCGTCGCCCAGCGGTTCACCGGCCGAGGACGACCCGAAGGTCCTCGTCGACCAGCTCAACGGCATCACCCTGCCGATCCCCGACGGCTGGGAAAAACCCGACAGGACCGTCGAACAGGTCCTCACCATGCGCACCGTCGATTCCTACGACTGTCCCGGCAGCTCCTCCGACTTCTGCTACCACGGCACCGTCACCAGCCGCATCGCGAGCGCCACGGACATCACCTCCCCCGAGGAGCTCGCCGAGCAGGACATCACCGCCGCCGCCGACAGCGCCTACGAGAAGAACAGCGTCGGCGACCGCATCCACGGCGGCATCACGTCCCACAAGCAGCTCGACTCCGCGTCCGTGAGCGTCGCCGGGCGCGCCGGCTACCAGGTGCGCTGGCGCGTCAACACGGCCGAGGGACCCGGCGGTTATGTGCAGTCGCTCGTCTTCCCGTCCACGATCGGCAGCGAGTCGCTGATCATCGTGCGCTACGCCTTCGACGCGGGCCCCGACGGACCGCCGCTCTCGCTCATGGACACCATCACCAAGGCGATCCGGCCGATCGGCGACAGCGCGACGAGCGGCGGCGCGGGCAGCTCGATCGCGCCCTGACCCGGGCCGCCCGGCTCACAGGAACGTACGGCCCTCGCCCCGGTACGTCGGCACCGTCGCGGTCACCCGGTCGCCCTCGATCAGCTGCAACTCGTCGAAGCGCTCGCACAGTTCACCGGCCTTCGCGTGCCGGAACCACACCTTGTCACCGATCAGCAGATCGTCGGCCGGGGCGCCGAGCAGCGGGGTCTGCACCTCGCCGGGCCCCTCCTGCGGGTCGTAGCGCAGCCCCTCCGGCAGATACGGGACGGGCAGCCGGTCCGGGCCCGCGGGGCCGGACGCCGGATAGCCGCCACCGAGGACCGTCACCACCCCCACCCCCGGCCGGCGCACCACGGGATGGGCGAACAGCGCCGCCGGACGGGCCGTGAACGACGTGTAGTTGTCGAACAGCCTCGGTACGTAGAGTCCCGACCCGGCCGCGATCTCGGTCACCGCACGCTCGGCCGCCGTGTGCTGCACACTCCCCGTGCCGCCGCCGTTCACGAACTCCAGGTCCGGCGCCACCGCCCGTACCGCGCGCACCACCTCGGCCCGCCGCACGGCCAGCTCCCGGCGGCCGGTGGCCTGCATCAGCCGGACCACCCGGGAGCGCAGCGGCCTGCCCGCGACCGAATCCCCGACCCCGGCGATATGACCCTCGTACGCCATCAGGCCCACCAGCCGGAAACCCGGCCGACGCGCCACCGAGCGTGCCAGCTCCGCCAGTTGGGCGGGGGAGCGCAGCGGGGAACGCAGGGCGCCGACCCTGACCCGGCCGCCGAGCAGCTGGAGCGAGGTGTCCAGCTCCAGACAGACCCGGATCTCCTCGCGGCCACCCGCCCGAGCCGCGTCGATCAGCTCCAGCTGCGCATGGTCGTCGACCATCACCGTCACCGCGGCGGCCAGCTTCGGATCGGCGGCCAGCTCGGCGAGCGCGGCCCGGTCGGCCGTCGGATAGGCCAGCAGCACGTCCTCGAACCCGGCCCGCGCCAGCCACAGCGACTCCGCCAGCGTGAACGACATGATCCCGGCGAAACCGGGCCGCGCGAGCACCCGCTCCAGCAGCGCCCGGCAGCGCACCGACTTGCTCGCCACCCGGATCGGCTTCCCGGCCGCCCGGCGGACGAGATCGTCGGCATTGGCGTCGAAGGCGTCGAGATCGACAACGGCGATCGGGGCGTCCAGATGGGCGGTGGCCCGGTTGTAACGGGTCCGGTCAGCGGCGCGGGCAGTCATGGCCGCAGCTTGCCAGACGTCCGTACCGCTGGGTAGGGGGATGATCTGCGCAGATCGTCCAGGGGCTGGACGGCCTGCTCCCGCCGGGGCCGCCCCACCCCGTAGAGTGACGGCACGCGGCAACCAACGGGCCTGCCTGTGACGTCGATCCGCGCGCGGTACGGAATGGGACCAGGGGGGCGGATGAGTACCGAGGCGCAGCGCGCTCCTGTCCCGCCCCGCCCCACGACCTCGCCCCCGGCCTCCCCGGCACCGGGCCCGGCGACGTCTCCGGTACCGGGCCCGACGTCTCCGGCACAGAGCCCGGCGGCCTCCCCGGCACAGAACCCCGCGGCGACTTCCGCGGGCACACCCGTTCCGATGCGCCCGAGCACACCACCGCCCGCGGCGGCCGACCCGCCCGCGGAGTCCACGGCCCGGCTGAG
>NZ_JBEXPH010000119.1:0-26377 GCF_040611955.1 Streptomyces sp. NPDC006510
CTCCCTTTGTCCCACACGGCCACCGCCACCGCCACCGCCGTCCCGGTTCCTGCCGGGCGCGCGGCCCTTGCCGTCCCGGTCCAGCGGGACCAGCGTCACCTTCCCCGACGGTGCGACTGCCCCCGTCGGCGTTCTCCCGGAATCGGTTCCCGCCGCGCCGAGCGCCACGTAGCCCTTGTCCGCCGTTCCACCGCCGCAGGCGGCCAGCACGCCGCCCAGACACAGCACGGCCGCCGAGGCGGCGATCACGGTGCCCCGGCGGCCGTTCGGGTCGAGCATCTGACGTCGCATCGCGCCAGTGTGGCTGACGGTCCGTCAAATCGGAACCCTTGTGCTCCGGTACGGGAGTCCACGGCGGTCAGTCGGCGATGAGTCCTTCCCTGAGCTGGGCGAGCGTACGGGTCAGCAGGCGCGAGACATGCATCTGCGAGATGCCGACCTCCTCACCGATCTGGGACTGGGTCATGTTGGCGAAGAACCGCAGCATGATGATCTGGCGCTCGCGCGGCGGGAGCTTGGCCAGCAGCGGCTTGAGCGATTCGCGGTACTCGACGCCTTCCAGCGCCGAGTCCTCGTAGCCGAGCCGGTCCGCGAGGGAGCCCTCGCCGCCGTCTTCCTCGGGTGAGGGCGAGTCCAGCGAGGAGGCGGTGTACGCGTTGCCGACGGCGAGTCCGTCGACCACGTCCTCCTCGGAGACCCCGAGCGCCTTGGCCAGCTCGGGCACGGTCGGCGAGCGGTCGAGCTTCTGCGCGAGCTCGTCACTGGTCTTGGTCAGCGCGAGCCGCAGCTCCTGGAGTCGGCGCGGGACGCGCACCGACCACGAGGTGTCGCGGAAGAACCGCTTGATCTCCCCGACGACGGTCGGCATCGCGAACGTCGGGAATTCCACGCCGCGTTCGCAGTCGAACCGGTCGATCGCCTTGATCAGGCCGATCGTGCCGACCTGGACGATGTCCTCCATCGGCTCGTTGCGGCTGCGGAACCGCGCCGCGGCGTAGCGCACCAGCGGGAGGTTGAGCTCGATGAGTGTGTCCCGTACGTAGGCACGCTCCGGGCTGTCCGTTCCTTCGGGGCCTGGTGCTGGCCCCAGCGCGGCGAGCCGCAGGAACAGGGAGCGGGACAGAGTGCGGGTGTCGATGGCTTCCGACGAGCTGGTGAGCACAACAGGTGCGGGTTCGCTCTTCGTGAGCGTGAGCACCTTCGAGCTGCCCTGTTCTGCGGACATGCCACCCCCTTGAGGTCGCGGACGGTCGCGTTGAGCCGCGACCATCGGAGGAACGCAGCCTCCACCTGAATACCGGAGGCGAGGCCACGGCAAACGCGGTTCCCGCAGAATGTCACATGTCGGCAACACGCTGTAGTGACATGTCGACAAGTCTTTGTGACGTCTGCGCAGTTAACAGGGGGTGCGAGGCATTTGGGTCGCGCGAACCGGACTTCGAGCGCTCTACCCGATCCGGTTAGGCCTCGATCCTGTTTGCGGATCGAAGTCGGGCAAAGCTTCGGGCCAACAGTCTTGACACATGCATCTGGGAGACCCCCAGTTCGGCACTGATCTGGGACTGCGTCAGATTGCTGTAGTAGCGCAGCAGGAGGATGCGCTGCTCGCGCTCGGGCAGCTGTACGAGCAGATGCCGTACGAGGTCACGGTGCTCGACCCCGGCGAGCGCCGGGTCCTCGTAGCCGAGGCGGTCCAGCAGCCCGGGCAGCCCGTCGCCCTCCTGGGCGGCCTCCAGCGAGGTCGCGTGGTAGGAGCGCCCGGCCTCGATGCAGGCGAGCACCTCGTCCTCGGAGATCTTCAGCCGCTCGGCGATCTCCGCGGTGGTGGGTGAGCGGCCGTGAGCGGTCGTCAGGTCCTCGGTGGCGCCGGTGACCTGCACCCACAGCTCGTGAAGCCGCCGGGGGACGTGCACGGTCCGTACGTTGTCCCGGAAGTACCGCTTGATCTCGCCGACGACGGTCGGCATCGCGAACGTCGGGAACTGGACGCCGCGTTCGGGGTCGAACCGGTCGATGGCGTTGATCAGGCCGATCGTGCCGACCTGGACGACGTCCTCCATCGGCTCGTTCCGGCTGCGGAACCGCGCCGCGGCGTACCGCACCAGCGGGAGGTTCGCCTCGATGAGGGCCGCCCGCACCCGGCTGTGCTCCGGGGTCCCCGGCTCCAGGTTCTTGAGCTGCCCGAAGAGCACCTGGGTGAGCGCCCTGGTGTCCGCGCCCCGGGTCCTGGCGGGCGTCGTCGTACTGTCGGGCGCCTCGGTCTGGACGGACTGGGGAGGCACTTGAGGCGCTGTACTGGCCGGCACGATGAGGCCACCCCTTTGCGGTCAACTTCGGTCAACTCATCCGTCAAAAGCGGTCATAGCATCACAAGACATGTCCACTGTGTGCAAGCACCGTATAGCGTCGTGTTGGGGTCAACCTGGTTTAAACACTAAAAAAAGCCCCTCACCGCGATGGTGAGGGGCTCGTGGGCCGTCCGGGTCGGAACGGACGCCGGATCGGCCGGATCGGCTGGATCGGCCGGATCAGAACGGGTAGTCGGCGATCACCCAGGTGGCGAACTCGCGCCACTGCCCGGCGGCGGCCTGATGGGCGGGGTGCTCGATGTACCGCTTCAGGGCGTCCTGGTCGGCGACCGCGGAGTTGATGGCGAAGTCGTACGCGATCGGCCGGTCGGTGATGTTCCAGGCACACTCCCAGAACGCGAGCTCGGGGACCTGCCCCTCCAGTTCCTGGAAGGCCTTCACCCCGGCGACGACCCGCGGGTCGTCCCGCTCGACGCCGTCGTTCAGCTTGAACAGGACCAGATGGCGGATCACGGTGTACTCCTACTTCACGAGCTCGGACATGAAGTCGCCGACGCCCTGTGCGGCACTCGAAACGCCCTCGAACCCTACCTGGACGAGATCAGCCGCCCGGGCCGGGGAGGTGATGATCGTGTACAGCACGAAGACGACTACCACGTAGAGAGCTATCTTCTTCGCTTGCACCATCAGCCCCTGCCTCCCCTTCGATCCCCTGTTTCGATCCCCTGCGCAGTCGGGCGATTCTATCCGCACGAATGGCCGCACCCCTCGGAGGCTTCCGAGCACTCACATGGCCTTTAGGGACCAAGGGCCCGGCGATCGAGGCCCTTTGTCCACGCGCACGGCCCCCACCAGGGAGCAGGATGGACGTGCGCCCAGCGGATGAGGCAGGAATCCGAGGGGCGAGGAACGGGCCCTCACTGTGGGGCTCTCACCGCGAACCACCCCCTGACCGCGGCGAGGGCTTGAGGCCCCCGTTCTCACCGGGGGAAGCGGCTTGTCCCCCGACGCCGCTTCCCCCGACCTGAGCTTGGGTGACTGTGGCCCCGGCACGACGACCGTCGCGCCGGGGCCACAACCGTATGCGCGGCGCCTGCGGACCGCTCCGCCCCGAGGCTCGGCCTCGACGTCTTTGCGGGCCTGGCCCCGCACGCGCGGGGACCACGAGCCGGCGGCGACAATTGCGCCCTTCTTGCCGGGACCACCCCCGCACGCGCGGGGACCACCTCGCAGCGGCCGAGCTGCGCAAGGGCACCCCGGGACCACCCCCGCACGCGCGGGGACCACCTGACCGGCGATCAGGCCACGTCTGTGGACCTGGGACCACCCCGCACGCGCGGGGACCACAGCGCCCCGACCGCCTTGCGGCCCTTGGTGATGGGACCACCCCCGCACGCGCGGGGAGCACCCCGGAAGGAGCACCACCGTGACCGGCACCGAGGGACCATCCCCGCACGCGCGGGGAGCACTGTTGCTGACCTGCCGGTTTATGCCGGGCGGAGCCCGTTTCGGCTTAGTTCTTGAGATTCCGGCAGGTGGGACACTCTCGCCACCGATTGCTCATCCGGGACGTAGGTGGGTGGCTGCATGTCCGTGCTTCCAACAAGCAACAGTCCACATTCAGTTACATCCACCACGCGAGCGTAGTTCATGGCGCATCCCCGGTCGGTAGGTCCCGGGTGGCGTAGTAGGCCCGCAGGGCGGCCTCGCTGCCGGAGCCCAGGGCGGTCATGATGCGTTGGAAGCGGGGGGAACGGAGGTCGCCGGCCACGATGATGCGGGGGTGCTGGGAGGTGGGTGGGCAGTAGCCGGAGGGGGTGCGGACGAGGTCGCCGGGTGGGGCCGTCGGGGCGCTGCCGATGCTGAGGAATGTGGCGTCGGCTCTCACCGTCCGCCGTTCGCCGTGGCGGTCCAGGACTTCCGCTGTTGCCGACGTGGTGTTCGGCGGGTGCAGGGTCAAGTGGTCGACGGGGAGCAGTGTGACGCGTGGGTCGTCGCGGATCTCCTCGACCTTGTAGTCGTCGCTCGCCGGGTATGCCACCAGCAGGCGCGTGTCGGTGTCCGGGTGAGCGCGTAGGAACGTGCCGATCGGGCGGTCGCCGCCGAGAACGAGGAGGGTACGTCCCTCCGTTTCTTCGGCTTCGGCTCGCCAGAGGGGTGGCAGAGGGAGGGGCGAGGGGGAAGTGATCCAAGGGGTGTTCCGGGGCTGGAGGGGGCCGAGTCCGGTGGCGACGACCGCGTAGGGCGCGGCCAGGTGGCGTCCGTTGTCGAGGGTGACGGTGGCCCGGTCGTCGGAGGCGCGCAGCTCGGCTGCGTACCTGCCGAGTTCGATGCGGCAGAGTTCGGTGCCGTGCAGTTCCGTGGTGATGGCGGTGGCCAGTGCGGTGCCGTCCGTGTGGCCGCCGAGGACATTGTTCAGGGCCGGGATCCGGTACAGGTTGCGGCACAGGGCGTCCGGCTCGATCAGGATCGAGCGCATGCCCACGCTCGCGGCCGTACGGGCTGCGGCGCAGCCGGCCGGGCCTCCGCCGATGACGAGGAGGTCGGTGTCCAGGGAGTCGGTGTCGAAGAAGTTGTCGTGACCAGGGGGGTGCGGTTCGGCGGCCATGGGGGCATTCCAGCACCGTTGCCCCGGCGAGGTGCTGCGTTCGGTACGGAAACTCGAAGGGCCCGACGCGATGCGCCGGGCCCTTCATAGGAGCGGTAGCGGAGGGATTTGAACCCTCGGTGAGTCTCCCCACACTCGCTTTCGAGGCGAGCTCCTTCGGCCGCTCGGACACGCTACCGAGAGAGAGCTTAGACCATCCCGGGCCGTGGACAGAAATCGGTTCTCAGGGGGTGCGGAAGAAGGCCGTCAGGACGCTTGCGCACTCCTGTTCCAGGACGCCCTGGATGACCTCCGGGCGGTGGTTGAGGCGGCGGTCGCGTACGACGTCCCAGAGGGAGCCCGCCGCGCCCGCCTTCTCGTCGCGGGCGCCGTAGACCACCCGGTCCACGCGGGACTGCACCAGTGCGCCCGCGCACATCGTGCAGGGCTCCAGGGTGACCACCAGGGTGCAGCCGGAGAGCCGCCACCGGCCGAGGGCCGCCGCGGCCCGGCGGACGGCGAGGACCTCGGCGTGTGCGGTCGGGTCGCCGATGGCCTCGCGTTCGTTGTGGCCCGTGGCGAGCAGGGCGCCGTCCGGGCCGAGCACGACGGCGCCGACCGGCACATCGCCGGCCCGCGCCGCCAGATCGGCCTCGGCCAGGGCGCGGCGCATGTGCGCCCGCCACGGGTCTCTCACGGGGTCGTGTGGTGCTGGTGGTTCCGGTGGTCCTTGCGGGTGTGGTGGTTCGCTCACCCGCGGACCCTAACGGACGGTCTCCAGGACCTCGGCCGCGCCCAGCGCGTCCGCGATCTCCGTCAGGGCGTCCGTGCGCAGCATCAGCAGCTCGGCCTCGGGGAGCCCGAGGTCGGCCAGGACCCGGGTGTCGCCGAGCGGGCCCGCCGGTACGGCGTCGGCGTCGAGGCCGTCGTCATCGTCGTCGTTGGTGTGGTCGTTGTCGGGGCTGGTGTCCGGGTCGCCGTCCTCCGTACCGTCGAGGCCGACGAGCTCTTCGAGGGCGGCAATCGTGTCCTCGGCCCCGGGTTCGCGGCCGAGCAGTTCGTCGGTGAGCAGGATCTCCCCGTACGAGGAACGGGCGGCGGCGGTGGCGTCCGAGATGAAGATTCGGGGGTCGTCCTCACCGTCCACCCGGACGACGCCGAACCAGGCGTCCTCCTGTTCGATGAAGACGAGCACCGTGTCCTCGTCCACCGAGGCCTCTCGGGCCAGATCCGTCAGGTCGGACAGGGTCTCCACATCGTCGAGCTCCGTGTCGCTCGCTTCCCACCCGTCTTCGGTGCGCGCGAGCAGTGCGGCGAAGTACACCGTGACTCTCCCACTGGTCATAGGGGTGTCGGTCCGGCGGGAGGGCAGCCGGTGGCCCGGCTGTCCTGTGTCCCGCCCATCGGAATCGTGGCAGAAACAAGTGCTTCGCGAGAGGAGTTCGGCCGTTGCGTCGGCCATCAGTTCTCCTGGACGCCGCCACCAGGGGGACGCCGGACAGCCGACGGGCTACCAGCGGAAGGTGCGCATACGCATGGCCTGGCGCATCCGGGCCGCCCTGGCGCGGCGGGGCTGTACCCGGTCGCGGAGCGCCTTCGCCTCGTGAAGCTCGCGCAGGAACTGGGCGCGCCGCCTACGGCGTGCCGCGTCGGTCTCCTCCGGGTCCTGCTGGACCCGTGCGTCCCCCGGGGCCGGCGCGTCCGGCTGGTCCCGCTTCCGTATTTCCCCGTCCGGCATCGACTCATCACCCCAAGGCTGGGTCCGTGTCCCCCCACCTTCCCCCCGAACATACGGCTGATGCCAGCGCACGGGTGCGGTAGGCACGGTTACTGTTGAGTCCATGCGGATCCACGTCGTCGACCACCCACTGGTCGCGCACAAACTCACCACCCTGCGCGACAGGCGCACCGACTCCCCGACTTTCCGGCGGCTCGCCGACGAGCTGGTCACCCTGCTCGCCTACGAGGCCACCCGGGATGTGCGCACCGAACAGGTCGACATCGAGACCCCGGTCACACCGACGACCGGCGTGAAGCTGTCGCACCCGCGGCCGCTGGTCGTGCCGATCCTGCGGGCCGGCCTCGGCATGCTCGACGGCATGGTGCGGCTGCTGCCGACCGCCGAGGTGGGCTTCCTGGGCATGATCCGCAATGAGGAGACGCTCAAGGCGGAGACGTACGCCACCCGGATGCCGGAGGACCTCTCGGGCCGCCAGGTGTACGTCCTGGACCCGATGCTGGCCACCGGCGGCACGCTGGTCGCGGCCATCAAGGAACTGATCAAGCGCGGTGCGGACGATGTCACCGCGGTCGTGCTGCTCGCGGCGCCCGAGGGCGTCGAGGTGATGGAGCGCGAGCTGGCCGGTACGCCGGTGACCGTGGTCACCGCCTCGGTCGACGAGCGGCTCAACGAGAACGGCTACATCGTCCCGGGCCTCGGCGACGCGGGCGACCGGATGTACGGCACGGTCGACTAGACAGGGCCTTGCGTGTACGGCTGCCGGGGGCTCCGGCAGCCGTCAGCAGGACGACGGTGCGGGGGCCGGCTTCGTCAGGGCGGCGAGGGCCGCGGCCGCCGACCGGGGCGTGTTGAACGTCTTGAACTTCGTACCGAGAATCAGATCGACGTCCGCGGTCCGGCGGGCGTCGGTCTTCGGAGTCGCGCCCTGCAACTGGGTACCGAGGACCGCGAACGAGCCGTTCGTGGCCGAAGGGGCGCCCAGCAGTACCCCTGGACCGGGGACCTTCTTGTCGTACGCGGCCGGGGCGTTTCCCACCTTGCCGATGGTGAAGCCGCGCTTCTTCAGCTCGTCGGCCGCCTTCTTGGCGAGACCGCTGCGGGGCGTCGCGTTGTAGACGTTGACGGTGATTTTCGCGGGCTTCGGCAGCACCTTCGCAGACGCGGACGGCTTGGCGGTGGGGCAGTCCGTCTTGTGGTCGGCGGCGCTGGCCTTCCGGTCGCCGCCGGTGAAGACGTCGATGAGCTGCATCGTGCCCCATCCGGCCAGCCCGAGGGCGACCACGGAAGCGGTGGCAGCGAGGATCAGTTTGCCGCGACGCCGGGGGCGGCGCATCCGCGGGTACTTGTCGCCCGTGATGCGGTACTTTCCGCCCATGCCGGGGGGAGTGAGCATGCTCATGGGCGCAGCGTAGTGCGGCCCGGTGATGATGCCTACTAAATGATCAATGGATCGCACCCGTCCGAGTGCGAAAGCACCCGAAAGAACCCGGAGCAGCCCCGAGCAGCCCGGATTCGCCCGGGTCTGCCCGAAGGTCCCGCGGGCGTCGCGGGTCCGGTCAGTCCAGCTAGTCCCGTCAGTTCCGCCGGTCCTGCGGGTCCGTGGACGGATCCCGCTTCGGTCAGCCGAGTTCGAGCACGCGGGCGTGCAGTACCTGGCGCTGCTGAAGCGCGGCGCGGACCGCGCGGTGCAGTCCGTCCTCCAGATAGAGGTCGCCCTGCCACTTCACGACGTGCGCGAACAGGTCACCGTAGAACGTCGAGTCCTCCGCGAGGAGGGTTTCGAGGTCCAGGTTGCCCTTGGTGGTCACCAGCTGATCGAGGCGGACCGGGCGCGGCGCGACATCCGCCCACTGCCGGGTGCTTTCCCGGCCGTGGTCGGGATAAGGCCGCCCATTTCCGATGCGCTTGAAGATCACACGGAAAGCCTACCGGGCAAGAGCCTCCGGGCGCAGCCATGGGGCCAGACTGCGATGCTGACAAGAACGCCACAAAAGTGGGCATTTCGGAATAGGGGCCCCAATGAGTGACAGCCCGAGCGACAGTCCGAGCGCCAGCTTGAGCGCCGGCTTGAGTGGCAGCGACAGCACGGGCGGAGGCGCGGGCGGCGGTGCTCTGCCGGAGCCGGCGCGGGAGATCGCCGCCGGGTACGACGTTTCCGGGGCCGCCCTCGATCTGGGCGCGTTGTTCTGGGACGGCACCTGCCTGCCGGACGCGCAGATCCGGATTCCGCTGGCGATGCTCAACCGGCACGGACTCGTCGCGGGCGCCACCGGAACCGGAAAGACCAAGACGCTCCAACTGATCGCCGAGCAGCTCTCGGCCAACGGTGTCCCCGTCTTCCTCGCCGACATCAAGGGCGATGTCTCGGGCATCGCCGCCCCCGGCGCGCCGGGTCACCGGGTCACCGGGCGGGCCGGGCAGGTGGGACAGGCGTGGGAGGCCAAGGGCTTCCCGTGCGAGTTCTACGCGCTCGGCGGCATCGGCCCCGGTATCCCGCTGCGCGCGACGGTCACCAGCTTCGGCCCCGTACTCCTGTCCAAGGTGCTCCAGCTCAACCAGACGCAGGAACAGTCGCTCGGCCTGATCTTCCATTACGCCGACGCCAAGGGCCTGGAGTTGGTGGATCTCAAGGATCTGCGGGCCGTGGTCGCGTTTCTCGTATCGGACACCGGAAAGGCCGAACTCAAGGAGATCGGCGGTCTTTCCACGGCGACCGCGGGAGTCATCCTGCGGTCGGTCACCGCCTTCGAGCAGCAGGGTGCGGGTGACTTCTTCGGTGAACCGGAGTTCGACACGGCCGAGTTGCTGCGGCAGGCGCCGGACGGGCGCGGGCTCGTCTCCGTACTGGAACTGGCGGCGCTGCAGGACAAGCCCCAGCTCTTCTCCACCTTCCTGATGTGGCTGCTCGCCGACCTCTTCCACGATCTGCCGGAGGTCGGCGACCTCGAACGGCCGAAGCTGGTCTTCTTCTTCGACGAGGCGCATCTGCTCTTCAACGGGGCCTCGAAGGCGTTCCTGGAATCGATCACCCAGACCGTGCGGCTGATCCGCTCCAAGGGCGTGGGCATCTTCTTCGTCACGCAGACGCCGCGCGATGTGCCCGCGGAGGTGCTGGCGCAGCTCGGGAACCGGGTGCAGCACGCGCTGCGGGCCTTCACCCCGGACGACGCGAAGGCGCTGCGGTCGACGGTGAGGACGTTCCCGAACTCGCCGTACGACCTGGAGGAGTTGCTGACCCGACTGGGCACCGGCGAGGCCGTGATCACGGTGCTGAGCGAGAACGGTGCGCCCACGCCGGTCGCCGCGACCCGGCTGCGGGCGCCGCAGTCGCTGATGGGTCCGCTTCCGGCGGCGGAGCTGGATGCGGCGGTGAAGGGTTCGTCGCTGTACGGGAGTTACGCCGAGGCCGTGGACCGGGAGTCGGCGTACGAGAAGCTGAGCGCCGATCAGGAGGCGAAGCGGCGGGCCGCCGAGGCGGAGGCCGCGGACCGGGCGGCGGTGGAGGAGGCGGTTCGCGGCGAGGGGGCGCGCGGGGCCGGGAAGGCGGCCAAGGAGGATGCCTCGCTGGTCGAGCAGGTGGTGGGGAGCGGGATGTTCCGGTCGCTGGCCCGGTCCCTCGGGACGCAGCTGGGCCGGGAGATCTCGCGGTCGATCTTCGGTACGGCCCGCCGCCGGCGGTAGGCGGGGACCGCCGCGGGCCGGGCCGCTGCTGCTCGGCGGGCCAGGGGCGTTACTGCTCGGCGGGCCAGGGTTACTGCTCGGCGGCGCGCTTGGCCGCCTTGGCCGCCTGCTTCGCGTGCTGCTTGTACGCGCGGACCTCGGCGAGCGATTCCGGGCCCGTGATGTCGGCGACCGAACGGTGCGAGCCGGTTTCGCCGTACGGCCCCGCCGCCTCTCGCCAGCCCGTCGGCCGGACCCCGAACTGCTTGCCCAGCAGCGCCAGGAAGATCTGTGCCTTCTGGGTGCCGAACCCGGGCAGCGCGTTCAGCCGTTTCCGCAGCTCGGCCCCGTCGGAGACATCGGTCCACACCGCGCTCGCGTCACCGTCGTACTCCGCCACCAGGTACTGGCACAACTGCTGGACCCGTTTGGCCATGGAGCCGGGATAGCGGTGCAGGGCGGGCTTCGCGGTGAAGAGTTCGGTGAACGCCTCCGGGGCGTAGACGGCGATCTCATGGGCGTCCAGATCGTCTCCGCCCATCCGCTGAGCCAGGGAGTACGGGCCGGAGAAGGCCCATTCCATCGGCACCTGCTGGTCCAGCAGCATGCCCACCAGCGCGGCGAGCGGGCTGCGTGCGAGGAGCTCGTCCGCCTTCGGCTCCTGGGCGATCCGCAGGGTGATGCCCTGGTCCTTGTTGCTCTTGGTCATGCCATCGATCATCCCGACGGCGGTGTGGCCCGGCCACTCCACTGTCCGCCGGTGCAGCCGTTTGCCGTACGGACGGACGGGGTGCCCGAAGGGGCAGGGCCGGCTGCCCCCGGCCGGCGGGATCCGGGCTGGACTGGGCAGTGGGGCGTCGTGAAGGTGGAGTGGTGGGGCCATCACGACGCGCCTTCGACCGGGGCGCGGGCAGGGGAGATGACGATGCACGCACAGGAATGGGACGACCACGAGCGGGATCACGGACACGGGCCTGAGCACGAGCACGACGAGCCCGCGCACGCGTCGAGGGCGTCCGAGGGCCGGGCGCCGGCGGATACCCCGCACCTCTACCGGGCGGCGGCCGCCGGGCGGGCCGATGTGGTCGGGGCCGGCGGCATGGGCGTGCTCCAGCGGGCGGTCGGCAACAGCGCCGTGGGGTCGATGCTCCAGCGCAAGAAGGAGGAAGAGCGCTCTCCTGTGCACGATGTGGTTTCGTCGGGCGGAGGGCAGCCCCTGGACACGGACACCCGCGCCGATCTGGAGGGGCGGATGGGGGCGGACTTCTCCGACGTACGCATCCACACGGACTCCGCCGCCCACGAGTCCGCGAAGGGCGTGGGCGCCCACGCGTACACGGTCGGCAACAACGTGGTCTTCCAGCGGGACGCCTACGACCCGTCCTCGCCGCAGGGCCGCACCACGCTGGCCCATGAGCTGACCCATGTGATCCAGCAACGCAACGGTCCGGTGGAGGGTACGGAGGCGCCGGGCGGTATCCGGGTGAGCGACCCCTCCGACCGGTTCGAGCGGGAGGCCGTCGCGAACGCCGACCGGGTGCTGTCGGACCCGGCCCCGGCTAAGAACCCGTCTCCGTCTCCGTCTCCGGCTCCGGCGGCTGGGGCGGCCGCTGTGCAGCGGGCCGCGACGGAGGACGAGGACGAGCAACCGGCCGATGTGCAGGGCTCCTTCGTGCAGCGCGCGAAGGAGGGCGCCGAGGAGGAGGAAGAGGCTCCGCCCGAGTGACGGGGCCCCGCCCGAGTGACGGGCTTCCGGCGGTCGGCGCCTCCGGCGTGACGGGCCTCCGGCGGGCGGCGCCTCGCGGGCGGTCCGCCGAGGCGCCGCCCGGCATGTCAGCCCGGCGTGTCAGCCCGGCGTGTCAGCCCGCCGTGCCGGCCCGGCGTGTCAGTCCGCCGTGTCCGTCTTCATCGTGCCGCCGAGGAACAGTGACTCCGAGCACCGCGAAGGCGTCGGAGCGTTCACCGGCTTGCCGACCTTCCGGCAGTCCACGGTCATCGTCACCTTGCCCCCGGCGGGCACCAGGATCGGCGTGACGAAGTGGTAGTCGGAGTCGCGGAAGTTCTCCAGCGCCAGCCGGAGCACGGGCGCGTCCCGGCCCGAGGAGACCACGAGCGTTCCCGCGTCGCCCTGCGGGTTCTGGACCACGATGTCGGTCAGCTGGAACGTGTGCCCGCTGGGCACCTGCAGCGCCGTCGACGTATTCGACCCGCCGCCCACCGAGTCCCTGACCTGCACCTGCGCACTGGTCGGGGCCGCGGCCGAGGCGTCGGAGGACGCGTCGGGGCTCGGTGAGGGGCTGGGTTTCGGCGAGCCGCCGTTCGCCCCGGACGAGTTGCCCCCGCCCGACGACGCGCCGGCCGATGACCCCTTCTCGGGCGCCTTGCTCTTCTCGGCCGCGGCGGCGGACCGTACCGCGTCCGGTGTGATCGCCTCCCGGGCCGCCGACTTCACGGCCGGGCGCAGCAGCGCGTACCAGAGCCCCACCAGCGCGATCAGCAGGACGGCCGCGGTGATCAGCGCCCGGGGGAGCCAGCGCGGCAGGATCGGCTCCTGCTGGTACGAGCCGTCCACGACCACCGGGGCGACCGGGGCCTGGTCCTCGGCGACGTCCGGGGTGGCGACCACCTGGAAGGGATGCGTGACCGGGATGCCGCGCCACACGCGCTTGGCCGGCCGGATCCGCACCTTCCCGAACTCCGCCCGTCCGGGCGCGATCTCCAGAGCGTCCGCCGCGAACGAGACCCGTGCCCGTTCCGTGCCCGACTGGGCTCCCAGCCGTACCGTGACTGGGGCGTTCCCCCGGTTGTCGACGGCGAGTTGATGCCTGCCGCGCCAGGCGCCGTGCGAGCTGCGCGGTACCAGTTCGGCGGTCGTCTCGGTGAAGGGGAGTACGGTCACCCGCCCTTCGGGCACCACCGTGTCGCCCTGCTCACTGGTGGGCACCACCCGTATTCCGAAGGGCGTCTCCCCCGCGAGCACGGTCGAGTCCCGGGGCGGACGCAGTACGAGGGAGACGGTCTGGGAGTCGCCCGGATACAGGGAAAGCGTCGCCGGCTCGACCGTCGACCAGGCGGCGCACGCGCCGACCACCTCGAAGCGGTACTCCTCGACAGTGCTGCCGGAGTTGAGGATCCGCAGGGGAAGGGCCGTCTCCTCGCCCGGTGCGGCGGTGACGGACGAATCGTCGAGGCTTGCCGTGAGACTCATAGGGCGCACCGTAGGTTCGCCGTTGAAGGTCGACATCGGCCGTGAAGGAACACTTCCGGGCAGATTCTGTGCCCGGATCGGCTTTTTTGTTTCCCTGTAAGGAAACACGGGCATCTTTTGACCGCCTCAGACGAGTGAGGCATACGAAAACAGCCGTGCTGGTTGTGATCGACGTGACGCCATCGGCTGTTGCCCAGGGGGAGCATTGCCATGGAGCGCATCACTGTCGCATTACGGGCCCAGGATCCGATCTCGCAAGCGGGCGTGGCCAGTCAGTTACGTACCCGGCCCGAGGTCAGCGTGATGGACTGGGGAGAGGGCGACGCCTCTCCTCAGATCGTGATCGTCGTCGTGGACGCGGTCGACGAGGCGGTGTTGACGATGCTGCGCCACATCCAGCGCACCAGCACCTCACGTACCGTCCTGGTCACGACGGACATCGACGAGCAGAAGCTGGTGAGCGCCGCGGAGTGCGGTGTCGCCGGTGTGGTCAGGCGCTCCGAATCGACTCCGGAGCATCTGGTGCAGGTCATCAGGACGGTGGCGCGGGGCGAGGGCCATCTCCCGTCCGACCTGCTGGGCCGGCTCCTTGAGGAGGTGGGTCGCCTTCAGGGGCAGGTGCTCGGCCCCCGTGGGCTGCACTTCACCGGTCTCGCGGCGCGTGAGGTGGATGTGCTGAGGCTGGTCGCGGAAGGGTACGACACCGCGGACATCGCGACGAAGCTGGCCTATTCCGAGCGCACCATAAAGAACGTGCTGCATTCGGTGATGACCCGATTGCAGTTGCGGAACCGGTCGCACGCGGTGGCGTACGCGATGCGGCAGGGGCTGATCTGAGCCGGCCCGCGCGGCACTTCGGTAGACCCCCGCTGCCCTTTCGGGCAGCGGGGCCTTCCCGGGGGTGTGACTCCCGCACCGCTGTGCGTCCGCCGCCGGTGCAGGACCCTGACGTCCGGTATGCCGATCGGCCGAGGGTGGGGGAGGACTTCCGTGCGCTGGTTCCAGCCGCTTCGGCGGGTGCCGTGGTCGCGGCGGGACGGATGGACCCGGGCCCGGCCGTCCGCCGCGCGCCGCACTCTCACCGCGCTCCGTGTCCCGGCCCTCGCGCTGCTTCTCGTGGCCACCGGTATCGCCCCCGGTTCGGCCGTCACCTCCGGGGCGCCGTCGGTGGCGGTGCCCGAACCCTGGGTCACTCCGGCCGAGTTCACCGACGCGGTCGACCCGGGCGGTTCCACGGGCGTGGACAAGCAGGTCCGTACGCCCGCCATCCCGCCGAGGCCGGACGTGATCCTGCTGGTGGACGGCACGGGCAGCATGAAAGACCCCATCCGGCGGGTGAGGGAGCGGATCCCCGAGATCACGAAGGCGATCCGCGACGAGCAGCCCGATTCGCGTTTCGCCGTGGCCACCTTCGGCGACCAGCAGGTGGACCCCGACGCGGGCTTCAAGGTGCTGCAAGGGCTGACTTACGACCTGGGCGAGGTGCAGACGGGCGTCGACCAGCTCAAGGCCGACATGGGCGACTACAGCATCGGCCCGCCCGAGGACTGGATCTACGCCCTGTGGAAGCTGGCCAACGGCGGTGACGGGAAGACCGTGTTCCGCCCTGACTCCAGCCCCGTCGTCGTGCTGGTCGGTGACGCGTCCAGTCATGACCCCAGCAACTACCGGACGACGTTCAGCGACGCCGAGTTCGCCCTTCAGGACGCGGGGGTGCGGCTGATCGCGGTCGGTCTGACCAGTGACAAGGGCGACGGCCTCAACGGAAACGGCCAGACGCCCACGTACCCCGACGACAAGAAACATGATCCGGACCAGGCCCTGCGACTGACGACCGCCACCAACGGCCGGATGATCGAAGGCATCGAGAGCAATGACGTCGTGGACGCCATCATCGAGGGGTTCAGCAACCTTCCCACCAATGTGAGTTACCGCCTGGACAACTGCGATCCGCATCTGTCCGTCAGCCTCGATCCAGCCACCCAGCAGGTCACCAGCGGGGACACAGCGCACTTCGCGGAGAACATCGACGTCTCGGCGGACGCCCCCCAGGGCACCCGGCTGACCTGCACCGTCCAGTTCCTGATGGGCACCCAGGCACCGGGTACGGACACGATCGGGCCGGCCGCGGCGGCCGACCCGGACTTCCAGGAACAGATCAGCATCGATGTGAACGACATCGACGCGCCCGTCGTCACCGTGGACGATCTGACCGTCCGGGCCAAGGACAAGAAGGGCGCGCGCGTGACGTACGCCGCCACCGCCCAGGACGCCACCGACGGCACGCTCCCGGTGACCTGCACCCCTGCCTCCGGTTCGCTCTTCCCGGTCGGCCGCACCACGGTGACCTGCTCGGCGACCGACTCGGCGGGCAATACGGGGACGGACACGGCGGAGATCGAGGTCCTGGAGGCCCCCGTCCCGCCCTCGGCGGATGTGGCGATGAAGGTCGACGTCAGCCCGGACCGTACGTACACCGGCCGCCCGGCCCGTGCGCGCTTCGTCATCACCAATGCCGGTCCGGACCCGGCGACCGGCGTGGTCATCGGCTCCACCTGGCCCAAACCGTCCAAGGGGAAGGACCGCAGCCTGCCCGCCCTGACCCGCTGCACAGCGGCGAAACCGTGCACCATCCCGGCCGGCGGCCGCATCGAGGTGACCCAGACCGCGACATACCGCGCGGCGATCACCGGGAACGTACGGGCCACCGTGCGCGGCACCCTGCCGGACCGCCGCAAGGCCAACAACCAGGACACCGACCGGCTGCGCGTCCTGAAGCCGTCGCTGACCGTCACCCCGCAGGTCGCCAAGCCGGGCCAGCCGGTGCTGGCCCGCGGCAAGGACTACCCGCCGGGCGCGACGGTACGTTTCACGTGGAACATCGGCATCACCCCCGGCGGAACGACTGCCACGGTGGGCCGCGACGGCACATTCGAGGTGCAGGTCCTGGTCCTGCGCAAGGACAAGCTGGGGCCGCGAGAGCTGCGGGCGGACTCGCGGGATCTCGACCGGCTGAAGAAACCGGTCCTGGTGGTGCAGCGGAATCTCCAGCCACCGGACTTCGCGGGCCGCGCATGAGCGCCGGTGACCACACGGGAGTGATCGGGTGATCCACGAGGTCGACGACGTACTGCGGGCGCTGATCAGGGCGGAGGTACTCGAAGGCGGCCAGATCGCGGTGGTCTTCGACGCCCCGACCCGGGAATGGGCGGCGAAGGTCAACGCGCCCATGGTCAACCTGTATCTCTACGACATCCGCGAGGACATGCGCAGGCGCGAGCGGGGTCTCCACAACGACTACGACGAGCGGGGCACGATCATCGCGCGCCGCCGCCCGCCCCGGTTCTTCAAGCTGTCGTACCTGATCACGGCGTGGACGAAGCGCCCGGAGGACGAGCACCGGCTGCTCTCCTCGCTGCTCGGCTGTCTGCTGTGTTACGAGGCACTGCCCCAGGAGCGGCTGGCGGGCACCCTGGCCGAGATCGGGGCGCCCGTACCGATGTCGATCGCGCTGCCGCCGCCGGAGGACCGCTCGTTCGCCGACGTATGGAGCGCGCTGGGAGGCGAGTTGAAACCCTCGCTCGACCTGGTCGTCAGCGTGCCGGTGACGGCGTCGCCGAGCTACGTGGTCGGGCCGCCGGTCGGGGACGAGGGGCTGCAGACCCGCTTCGGGGACGTACCCGAGGGGACCGAGCCCGAATCGGAAACGATGCCGGGCCGCGGGGGCCTCCCGGTGTACGGCGGCCGGCCGGGACGGCCGGGCGGGGATGCCGCCTCCCGCGCCCCCGACCCGGAACGACGACGCGGTCTGTCCCTCCGCATCACGGAGACCCGGAAGGCTCGTACGGAGACCGGGAAGGCTCGTTCAGAGACCGGGAAGGCTCGTACGGAGGACAGTGCCGAATGACCACCGCGGGTGAAATGACCACCGTGGGCGATCCGAACCTGCGCCATCTCCTCGCCCGCGCGGTGGCGGTGGAGCAGCGCATCCGGCGCGCGGTCGAGGCCCGGCAGCTCACCGATCCGGACCCGGACGACGACTTCCGCGGCCTCTACCTCACGGACGAGAACATCGCTCGCCTGCTGGACGAGAACGAGGCCCGCGCTTTCCCGTACCCCGTACCGCCTTCCGCTACGGACTCCGGAGAGGTACTGGCGGAAGAGTCCAGACTCACGTCCCTCGCAGGCGAATTCGGCCTCAGCGCCCTCGACATCGAGATCCTCCTCATCACGCTCGTACCGGATCTCGACGACCGCTTCGAGGCGTTCTACGGCTACCTGAACGACGACGTGACCCGCCGCCGCCCGTCCATCGGTCTGGCGCTGGGCCTGTGCGGACTGTCCCCCGCCGACCAGGTGGCGCGCGGCCGGCTGTCGGCCCGTGCCCCGCTCCGTGAGGGCCGTCTGCTCCTGGTCGAGGACCTGGACCGTCCGTTCCTGACCAGGGCACTGCGCGTCCCCGACCGGGTCACCGCACACCTGCTCGGCGACGACACCCCCGACCCGCGGCTGGCCGATGTCCTCGCTCCCTGGCACGCCGTACCGGGCGTCGGCGACCCGGCCCCGCTCTCCGGGGCCCTCGCCCACGGCGCCTCGCTGGCCTACCTCCGTGAGGACCAGGGCGGTGCGGGCACGGCCCTCGCGGCCTCCGCGCTGACCCGGGCCGGCCACCGGGTCCTGGGCCTGGACCTGGCGCGCCTCGCCGAGGACCCGTCCCCGGCCGAGGCGGTCCGCTCCCTGGTCCGGGAGGCCCGGCTGACCGGCGCGGGCGTGGTCTGCGCCCCGCTCGACGCGGTCTGCCGCGAACACCCGGAACTCCTCCGGCTGCTCACCGGCACCCCGGTCCTCACGATCCTGGTGGGCCGGGCCCCCTGGGACGCGGCCTGGTCCGCCGCCCCACCCCTGCTCCTGCACGCACCCCGCGTGGAACCGTCGACCAGGGCGGCCCTCTGGACCGACGCGTACGACGCCCCCGTCCCCGAGACCATCGACGTGGACCGGCTGCTCTCGCCGTTCCTCCTCACCCCGGAACAGATCACCCGTGCCGCCCGGGGTGCCGCCCAGACCACCCATCTGGACGGCGGCACCCTCACCCCCGACCACGTCCGCCAGGGCGCCCGCGCCCAGAACGCGGCGGGCCTTGACCGCCTGGCCCGCCGCATCGAACCCACCGTCACCTGGAACGACCTGGTCCTCCCGCCGGACACCCACGCCCAGCTCCGCGAACTCACGGCCCGCGCGAGACATCGCGACCGGGTCCTGGGGGAGTGGGGCATGCGCCCCGGCGGCGGCAGGGGGCGGGGCGTCTCCGCCCTCTTCGCGGGCGACTCGGGCACCGGCAAGACGATGTCGGCGGAGGTCATCGCCGCAGACCTGGGCCTGGACCTCTACACGGTCGATCTGGCGACGGTGATCGACAAGTACGTGGGCGAGACGGAGAAGAACCTGGAACGCATCTTTTCGGAAGCCGCAGGTGTGAACGGCGTCCTTCTCTTCGACGAGGCCGACGCGATCTTCGGTAAACGCTCCGACGTGAAGGACGCCCACGACCGCTACGCGAACGTCGAGAGCGCGTACCTCCTCCAGCGCATGGAGTCCTTCGACGGCCTGGCGATCCTCGCCACCAACCTGCGGGCCAACCTGGACGACGCGTTCACCCGCCGCCTGGACCTCGTCATCGACTTCCCGGTCCCGGACCCCGAACAGCGCCTCGTCCTCTGGGAGCGCTGCCTGGGCACCGTACTCCCCCGGGGCAAGGACCTGGACCTCGCCTTCTGCGCGGAGAACTTCGAGCTGGCGGGCGGCAACATCCGCTCGATCGCGGTGACGTCCGCGTACCTGGCGGCGGACACGGGCGAGCCGGTGACGATGCCGACGCTGATCCACGCGATCCAGCGCGAGTACCAGAAGCTGGGCCGGCTGACCCTGGCGTCGGAGTTCGGCCCGTATCTGGGGCTGCTGTCCTGAGACGGGACACCTCGCCCGGTCCCGTGCGGGTGCCCTTGCGCCGGCCCGGAGTTGGCGCCACCGTGGGCGGGGGCCGGTCGGTGATCGGCCGGTTCCTCTCCGTACGGCGACGGGAGTCAGCGTGACCGCATTGCCTGTTCTGCCCCACGAACTGCACGGCGACGGCCCGCACAAGGTCATCGCGGTGCACGGCTGGCTCGCCGACCGCTCCGCGTACGCCCCTGTGCTGCCGGATCTCGACCTCGGTTCGTTCCAGTACGCGGTGGTGGACCTGCGGGGATACGGCGAGGCCCGGGATACGGACGGTTCGTACACCACGGCCGAGGGGGCGAAGGACGTGCTCGCGCTGGCCGACCGGCTGGGCTGGGAGCGGTTCTCGCTGATCGGCCACTCGATGGGCGGCTCGATCATCCAGCGGACGCTGGCCGCCGCGCCGGAGCGGGTGCGCAGAATCGTGGGGGTGTCGCCGGTCCCCGCGTCCGGCCTTCCGCTCCCGCCGGAGCAGTGGGAACTCTTCGCCGAGGCGGCGCACACCCCGCAGAACCGCCGGATCATCCTCGACACCACCACCGGAGGCCGGCGCCCGGCAGGCTGGCTGGACCGCATGGTGCGCCGCTCGGTCGAACGCAGCGACGTCAAGGCGTTCCGGGCCTGGCTGGACTCCTGGGCGGGTGAGGACTTCCACGACCAGATCGAGGGTTCGCCCGTGCCGGCCCTGGCCGTGGTGGGCGCACTCGACCCGGCGCTGTCCGCAGAGTTGCAGCGCGCCACCTGGATGCGCTGGTTCCCGCGGGCCGAACTGGTGGAGCTGCCGTCGTGCGGCCACTACGCGATGGACGAGGCCCCGCTCGACCTGATCCGCGTGATGGAGGACTTCCTGCGGGCGGACGGGGAGACATGAGCGCGCACGCCGCCCCCGAAAGGCCCGTACTGGACGTCTTCGACCCCAGGCAGTACGGGCGCGACATCCCCCACGACCGCTATCGCCACCTGCGCGACCACCACCCCGTGGCATGGCAGGAGGAGCCGGAGGTCCTCGGCTGGCCGGCGGGCCCCGGCTTCTGGGCGGTCACCCGGTACGAGGACGTGGTCCGGGTCCTGAAGGACTCCTCGACGTACTCCTCGTACCTGGGCGCCACCCAGATCCGCGACCCGGACCCCGCCGACCTGCCGTTCATCCGCCGGATGATGCTCAACCAGGACCCGCCGCACCACCGACGCCTGCGCGTACTCGTCAGCCGCGCCTTCACCCCGAGGCGCATCGACCGCTTCGGGACGGTCGTCCGTGAACGCGCCCGCTTCCTGCTCACCCGCGCGGTGGCCGGGGCGCGGGCGGCCGACGGCACCTGCGACCTCGTCACCCAGGTCACCGACGACTACGCCCTCCTCAACCTCACCGACCTGCTCGGCGTACCGGACACCGACCGTGCGCTCCTCCTCCACTGGACCCAACGCGTCATCGGCTACCAGGACCCCGACGAGTCCGGAACGCCGGCACTCGGCCCGGACGGGCGACCGCTCGACCCCCGTTCCCCATCCGCCCTGCGCGACATGTTCGACTACGCCCACGCCCTGGCCGCCCACAAGCGCCGGCACCCCGCCGACGACGTGATGACCGCCCTCGCCACGGACCCCGAACTGACCGGTCCCGAACTGGAGATGTTCTTCTTCCTGCTGGTGGTGGCCGGCAACGACACCGTACGCAGCGCAGCCCCCGGCGGCCTGCACCTCCTGGCGGAGAACCCCGAGGCGTACCGTCGCCTGCGCGACGGCGAGGTGGGGTTCGCGACGACCGTGGACGAACTCCTCCGCCGCCACCCCCCGGTCCTCACCTTCCGCCGCACGGCCACCCAGGACACGGAGCTGGCCGGCACCCGCATCCGCACCGGCGACAAGGTGGTCGTCTTCCACGCCTCCGCCAACCACGACGAACGCGTCTTCCCCGCCCCGTTCACCCTCAACCTCACCCGCACCCCGAACCCCCACGTCTCCTTCGGCGACGGCCCGCATGTCTGCCTGGGCGCTCATTTCGCGCGCCTGCAACTGCGCACGCTGTACGAGGAGGCGTGCCGCCTTCTTCCGCCATCGCTCGAATCTGCGGGTTCACCGGCGCGCCTGGTGTCGAACTTCATCAACGGTCTGAAGTCGCTGCCGATGCGGGTGGGCGGCGCCTGATAGCTGGTCCCGCCTCTGGCTTCACCCCCTCGGGTGACTGGACAGAGAAAGCTGTCTGGCGGCATTCAGACCAAACGTACGGTTCCTGAACCGCTTGAGTCTGGGGGTGAGCCACTTCAATGTGTAACGCTGGGCCTGAGGGAGGTGCCGCTGATGGTGAACAAGTTCCGGGACCCGATCATGACGCCGCTGGAGACCGCGCGGCATCTTCGAATCAACGAGAGAACGTTGTACCGCTGGCTTCACGAGAAGGCAGCCGGCGAGCCGTTGGTCCATGCTGTCGAGGCCGAGAAGAGGGGTGGGCCGTCGGTACCGTTCGTCGCCGTGGTCGAGGCGTACGTGTTGCACGCGCTTCGGGACCTGGGACTCAGCCTTCACAAGATTCGCGAGGCAGCGGAAGCTGTTCGGCGAGAGTTCGGCGAACCCTATGGGTTGGCCACACGCAGGATCGCGACCGACGGCGTCGAAATCTTCGTGGACCACGCAGGCGATCTGGCACGGGCTCGCGATGGGCAACGGCCGATCCGCGAAGTCATCGAGGACTACTTGCGCTACATCACGTGGGAAGCCGACGGGCGGACCCCGCAGCGGCTGCGCCTGATGCAGTATCCGGATGTCGCCCCCGTGATCATCGACCCGCGGTTCGGTTGGGGTGCGCCGGTGGTCGCGTCCAACAAGGTTCAGGTGGACGCGATCGTCGATCTCTGGCAAGCGGGCGAGCCGTTGGAGGTCGTCGGCGACGAGTTCGGAATGTCGCGTGACGAGGTCGAGGCCGTTCTCCGAGCCGCGCGATCAGCCTGAGTTCCTGCTCGACCGCAACCTCGGCAAGACAGTGCCGACTCGGCTGGTTGAGCTCGGATGGCGCATCCACTTGATTACCGAGGAGTTCCCGGACGATGCCCAGGACATCCCCGATGAGGCGTGGATCGCGTATGGCCTTGAACACGGGTGGCATCCACTGTGCAAGGACGGTCGGATCAAGACTCGCGCCCACGAGCGGCAACCGCTTGTGGATGGGGCTGGACTCCTCTTCTACCTGGACAACCAGCAGTTACCGATTGCCGAAATGGTGCGCCGAATCCACGCGGCACAGGACGAGATCTATCGCGTGGCCACGAGGAAGGGACCGGCGGCCTACGCGATCGGAGCGGATGGCCTCCGGTTGACCTGGTCTTGATGAAGAGAGACCTGTCGGCCATCGGCTGATGCTCCGTGAGCGGGACGTTGCCTGGACCCGAGCTTCTGACCTGTCTGTCGAGGCCCGTCACGCACGTAACCGATTGACGGATGCCGGAAGTAGGAAGCTCCATACACGCACTTCAGACCGCGGCCTACACCGATGCCGTCGCTCGGCGCGGGACTGCTGAGCGGGCAGACGGCGAGGTGGAACGTCTCGTCGACCTGCGCCAGGCGCGGCAGGCTGCACTCAGTCGGGAATCCACCCCGCTACGCCTCTGGACCGTGCTCAACGAAGCGGTGCTGCGCCGAGTGGTCGGCAGCCCGGCGATCACGGGGGACCAACTCCTTCACCTGGCCGAGATGATTCGCCATCCGAAGATCACCGTGCAGGTACTCCCCTACGAGCACGGAGCACATCCGGGCATGGCGGCAGGCCCGTTCCAGATCCTCGGCTTCCCGTGGCCGGCCGATCCTGGTGTGGCGTATGTGGAACATCGAGCGGGTGCCTGCTACCTCGAACGTGACCACGAGATCGAGGCGCATACTGTGGCCTTCGAGCACCTCGTAGCGCTTGCGCTGAGCCCGGAGAGCTCAGTGGCGGTGGTGCGAGAAATCGCGAAGGAGTCGAGTGAACGGGAACGAACAGACCCTTTCGTACGGGGAGTTGAACGCTCTGGCGTGGCGGAAGTCCACCTTCAGCGGTGATCAAGGCGCCTGTGTGGAGGCCGCTCCCCTGCCAGACGGTCGTATAGCCGTGCGCAACAGCAACCACCCTGATGCAGGAACCATGTTCTTCCAGCTGTAGAGATGGACGCCTGGATCAAGGGCGTGAAGGCGGGGGAGTTCGACCACCTCGTCGACGAGTAGTGGGCCGATGGGTCCGGCGTGCGTGTCCCCCTGCATGCGGCCATCTCTCCCAGGACCCGGAACCGGTGTTCTGCAGCCCGCTGCGGGGAGCGCTTCGCGTAGTTACTCGAACTCGCGAAGTCCCCTCAGGGGCCGAGGGTGGTCGGCATCAGATCCATACGGTCGAAGAGTTTGGGTACTTCGTCCGGGTTCTGATCAAGTAGATTCGCCAGTTCTTCGCGGGCCACGATGGGATGACTCAGGTCGGGCATGTCTGTCAACGCCAGTCCGGGGCGGCACAGTCTGGTCCCGTCGTGTGCCTTGTAGAAGCAGTACGGAAGACCGCGGCGTTGCAGTTCGAGGGTCATTTTCCAGTCGAGCTCGCCGGAAACAGAAACCCGGACCCCTTTTTCCTGTAACTGCGGCGCAAGAATCCGGTAGGAGTTTTCGGACAACGGGTTCCCCCGGACGTCCAGACGCCGCAGCTTTGGACACGAGAGGAGAGGGCTCAGATCCTCGATCCGGTTCATTCCTGCGGTGAGGCGCCTCAATGAGGGAAAGTGCTCGACCCCGGCAAGGTTTTCGAGGTTGCTGAATTGTGCGACGATTGTGGCGAGCGTTGGGAGTTCGCCCAACTGGCGGAGATCGACAGGATCACAGCCGATTATTTGAAGGATTTCCAGGTTCTGGCAAGCCGATAGATCTTCCAGGGTTCGGGCGTAGGAGACGTGGAGGTAGGTAACCGACTGAAGCAATTCGAGCGAGAATGGTTGCTGCTGCCCGGTCTCTTGGCTGATCGCCTGTGCTACGGAAGGGTCCATGTTCGCGAATCCTCACTAGGTTATTTTTTCTATCTCATCTCTTACTTTTTCGAAATCTTTGAGAATTTGCTGGTAGTTTTTGCCCTGCTCTTCGGCCAGCTTTCTGACACTCCAGGAAGCGTATTGGCTCGGTGCTATCCTGTAGCGGACTCCAACTGGATCTCTGACGACTTCCGGCGGCAGACCAGCAGTGCTGCCCGACCAGATGAGTGGCCCATCCTCAAACTCTTCAATGATTTTATCCAGGCAGGCAAGCGCACCCGCCTCCTGGCTCTCCCGGAAGATCGCTCGAAGTCGATTATGGAAGTCTTCGCTACCATTCGTGAAGATTGACTTGTCCTCATCGTTCTCGTAGAAGGTGCCCACGTGGCCTCCGGGCGGGCTGGAGGGCCCTTCGGGGCGCTTCCAGATGACGAAGTTGGTTGGTGAGCGCAAAAGATGATGGAGTCGAAGCCAACGTAATCCTTCGGCAGCCTTATCCGCGTCGTGCAGAGATATTGCATGTTGCAGGACATCCCTGATGAGATCGGATGGGATCCATTCGTGACGGTTGGGCATGGCATCGCGAAACCTGCCCTTTACCCAATCAGAGTTTGCGCTGCCGGAGTTCCAGAGGTCGCTGAATTTCTGCCATGTTATTCCTTGCACTGATCTCTCGCTCGAATCGCCGGGCTTCCGTTTTCCGTCTTCTCCCAGAAGCATTTGTTCCAAGAAGGAGATGATGCCACCCGCCTTCTTTACGGCCTCGACCAGATCGGGTTCCACGCTGTCTTTTAGGAAGGGGTGAAACTTCCCGTAATGGGAAAGCCTCGGATCGAACCCGATCTCGCTGATCTGGCCTGTCAGGCTGGCCTTAATTTTATCAGTTGCGCTTGAGGCTGCAACTCCTTCTTTTCCTTTTTTGGCAACATTTACGGCTGCGTCATTTCCGATTATCTTGAGAAATTCTTCGCGTACAGGATTTCGATCCTCGCTCGTGAACACGTAATCCCGGAAGGTCTTGGTGTCGGCCGACCTGGTACCAGGAGCATCTTTGAAGTATTTGATAAGTTTTGGGTGGGCGTATGCCGACCGATCGTTACGCAAATATTCGATACCGCCCGCATTTGTACCCGATAGAGCGTCGTCTCGCGACGGCCAAATTTTACTTTCCCCTACTTTTGGATTCTCCAGTTGCTTATCCCACCACCAGTCGTGCGGTGCGCTCTCGGACCATTCTTTGCCATGCTTGTGAAGGTGTTTTCTTATTTCTTTCTCGTATTTCTCGTCCTGGGGATCATTGGGCCTTCTGATGGTCCCCTCTGCGACCGTCACGGGCGCACTGGCGCGTGCTACTACCTTGAAGGAAGTGGAGTCTTCTCCCTTTATTTTCCGGAGTGACTTGAGTCCCTGTGGGCGCAGGGTTTCCATCGTCTTCTTGATCGCTAGGTCCAGATGGCTTTCGGTAGACATGGGGGAGGAAGTGGGGCCTGCCAGGAGTCGGCGAGCCTCTCTCTTCACGTTGCGGCTGTTGGGAGTCTCATCGTTCTCTCTGTCCTTCCTGTCACGCTTGAGTTTGTTCCAGAGATCTTTGCCCCTCTTGGCGATGAAGCCCACGATTTTGTCGATGGCCCTGTTCACGGGGCGGGCGACGGCGTGGAAGACGCTCTTGACCTTGTTGGCGAGGCCGCCGATGCCGAGCAGTGAGGCGAGGAAGCCGATCAGCAGTGGGACGCTTGCCGCCAGGGCGGCCTCGACCATCTTCGGGACGCCCGCCGAACCCCCGTTGGCGATGGCGATGACGGCGTCGAGGACGGCGTTGACGAAGTCCACGATCTGGGCGCCCTGGGTCACGATGAACGTGACGATGTCGATGATTCCCTTGACCGCGCGGACGAAGGCGGA
>NZ_JBEXPH010000120.1:0-14831 GCF_040611955.1 Streptomyces sp. NPDC006510
GCAGAACCCGGGGGCCCGGGGCCCCAGCCCCGACCGCCCCCGACGCCGCCCGACAGCTTCACGGACACCCCGCTGATCCCACTCAGCACCAGGAACATCGCGAGGAACAGCGCGCCCACCGTGGCCTGTTCGCGCCGGTCCGCCGAGCGCCGCGCGGCGGAGATCCCCACCGCCAGCGCGCAGACGGCACCGACGGCCAGCGCTCCGGCCACCGCCCAGCCGTTCACTTCCTCGCCCAGTTCGGACAGCCCGATGCCGCCGTGCTCCATGCCCGCGCCGAAGAAGCTCACCTGCCCGCGCATGTCGTACTCGACCGGGGCGCCCCAGCTCAGCCCGAGCACCGCCAGGCCGATGTTCGGCAGCAGCGGCAGTGCGATCAGCATGGCCTGGCCGTCCACGTCGTCGGCGTTGGCGTACGCGATGTACCCGATCAGGCTGCAGAGCAGGAGTACGGCGCCGAGCACCCGTACCGCCGTCCCCGCCGCCCGGACCGTGCCGAGCGCCACCGGCCGCGCGGCCAGCCACTGGGCCGCCGCGTCGCGCTGGAGTACACCGCCGGTGACGAGCAGCGAGATGACCAGCGCGCCGAGCGCGGCGAGCAGCGGCGTGGACGAGATCGACACATCCGCGACATCGGGCTGGGCGAACAGCCCGAGTACCAGGACGGCGGCGGAGGCCACCAGGGCGATCCGTACCGCCGCCTCCAGGCCGCCGCCCTGCGCGCGGGCCCTGCGGGCGCCCAGGAACAGCGCACCCACCCACAGCACGGTGACGGTCAGCGGGACCACGGAGAGCGAGGCCCCGCCCTGCGACACGCCTCCTTCGAAGTCGTACCAGCCGCTCTCGAATTCGCCGCCGTTCCGTCCGCCCGCCGGGCCGATGGCCTGTAGCTCGAACCCGCCGCCGAATGCCTGGAGCAGCATCGCCAGCACGATCCGCAGCCGGTCGCCCCAGCCGACGACGATGTCGTCGCCCTGCCCGTACGAGGGGATGGCGAGCGCCACCGCGAGGGCGAGGATCAGTCCGGTGGGCCAGGCGGCCGCCTTCACCGATCCCGCCCAGTCGCCGCGGAAGGTCCGGCCGAAGAACGCGCCGAGGGGCGACGGAACGGCCGGACCCGGCAGCGGCGGAGCGGCCGGCATCGGCGCGTGACCGGGCGGCGGAGGCCGGTGGGACTGCGGCACGGGCGGAGCGTCCGGCATCGCCGGCGGGACGGCCTGCGCCGGCCCGGCCGCCGGGGCCGGCTCCACGGTCGGGCGTTCGCGCCCGCACTTCATACAGAAGCGCGCCCCGTCCGGGGCCTGTGTTCCACAGAACGGGCAGTACAACGGCATGCGGTCTCCGGCGGCAGGAACGGGGAGGGGACGGTGTCGGGGAAGACATGTGTGTTTTCAGCACGTGCTTTTCAGCATGTGCGTTTCAACGGACACATCTACCCCGCCGCCCGGTTCCCGTCGACGGAAGTCACCGAAGCGTTGTGTCAGGGGCGCACACCCCGGTGCAGCGCCACCACACCGCCGGTGAGGTTGCGCCAGGCGACCTTCGACCAGCCGGCCCGCTGGAGCGCGGCCGCGAGTCCGGGCTGGTCGGGCCAGGCGCGGATGGATTCGGCGAGGTAGACGTACGCGTCGGGGTTGGACGACACCGCGCGGGCGACCGGCGGCAGCGCCCGCATCAGGTACTCGGTGTAGACCGTGCGGAACGGAGCCCAGGTCGGCTGCGAGAACTCGCAGATCACCACCCGTCCGCCCGGCCTGGTCACCCGGTACAGCTCGCGCAGCGCCGCGTCCGTGTCCTGGACGTTGCGCAGCCCGAAGGAGATCGTCACGGCGTCGAAGGTCTCGTCGCGGAACGGCAGTCTGGTGGCGTCGCCCGCGGTGAACGGCAGCCAGGAGTTGCGCTTCTTGCCCTCCTGGAGCATGCCGAGGGAGAAGTCGCACGGCACGACGTACGCACCCGTCGCGGCGAACGGCAGCGACGACGTCGCCGTGCCGGCGGCCAGGTCGAGGATCTTCTCCGCGGGGCGGGCGTGCACCGCCTTCGCGACCTCCTTGCGCCACAGCCGGGCCTGGCCGAGTGACAGCACATCGTTGGTGAGGTCGTAGTTCGCCGCCACGTCGTCGAACATCGTGGCGACTTCGTGCGGCTGCTTGTCCAGGGAGGCTCGGGTCACCCACCCATTCAAGCAGCCCGGTCCGCGGCGCTCGGCGCCGGTCGCAGGTCATTACCCGGGTGGACTGAACCGATCGGTTCCACCGGCGGTCACTACAGAGGGGGCACGGAGCCGCCGGGATCCAGGGGGAACCCAGATGTCCGCACGAGGCGCAGGCCGCCGGCCGCGGCCGGAACACCGCCGAGGACGCCTGTTCGTCACTGTCGTCGTCCCGGTGGCGCTGATCGGCGCCGCCGTCGTGGCGGGGCCCCGGTGGAGCACCGGCGCCGAGGGGAAGGCGCCCGCACCGTCCGCGTCCGGAAGTTCACCGGGCACCGGCACGTTCACCGTCGCCCGCGCCCAGGACACCGGCAAGGGCAAGGCCAGGAGCAAGGCGTACCGCGTCGAGGTGGAGGACGGATCGGGCGTCGACCCGGACCGGGCCGCCGCCGAGATCGCCCGGATACTCGCCGCGCCACGGGGCTGGTCGCACCACGGCGAGCACATCTTCCGCCGGGTCGCCGAAGGACCGGCCGGGCTCGTCATCCGGATCGCCACCCCCGCGACCACCGACACCATCTGCGGGCAGGGCGGCCTCGACACCCACGGCGAGGTCAACTGCCGGGTCGGCACCGACGTCGTGGTCAACCTCAAGCGCTGGCAGCGGGGTTCGCCCGAATTCCACGGCCCGCTCGCCGAGTACCGGGCCCTGATCATCAACCACGAGGTCGGCCACTGGCTGGGCCGCGGCCACGAGACCTGTCCGGGCAAGGGCCGCCCCGCCCCCGCGATGATGCAGCAGATCTACGGGCTGAAGGGGTGCGTCTCCAACGCCTGGCCGTACGACGCCAAGGGCCGTTACCTGGGCGGCCCGCCGGTGCCGTGAGCCGGCCCGCCGTACGTACGCGTCAGCTGCGGCGGAAGACCAGCCGGCCGCCGAGCACCGTCGCCACGCAACTCCCGGCGCCCTCGGTCCGCAGCGCCGCCAGGTCCGGTACGCCGAACACGGCGAGGTCCGCGGGCCCGCCGACGGTCAGGGCCGTCGCGAACGCCCCGGCCGGTTCCGGTACGGACGCCAGTGGGTCGAGGGAAGCGGGTCCGGCCGACGGGCCGGGGGCGTGGACGCGCAGTCCCGAACGGGCGACCGCGGTGCGCACCGCGGGTCGGGTGAAGGGCCCCCGCACGGCGGTCGTACCGTGCCGCAGCATCCGTTGCAGGCCGCGCCGGGCACTCGCGCCCCAGCGGGCGTCGTCCATGGCGAGCGCGGTGAGCGCGTCGCCGGTGAGCGGCTCGGTGCCGAGCTCGTCGGCCTCGCGCGGGTCCGGGTGGTAGGCCGTCTCCAGCAGCGCCGGGGCCGCCGCGTTCAGCAGCCCCGGGGTGATCAGCCCGGACCACCGCCGGATCCGGGCCTGCGGACGGGCGGCGGTCAGCTCCCCGTACTCGCCGATGGCGACGACCACACCGCCGTCCACGGCCACGGAGTCCGCCCCGTCCGGGGTGCCGTGCACCGCGTCGGCGGCGTGAACCGTCAGCAAAACGGCCTCAGTTGGCGTTGAGGAGCTTCAGCTCCGGGTGTGCCGTGCCGCCCTCGATCGCCGTGGACGAGATGTGCGAGACCACACGCTCGTCGACCGGGTCGTTCGCCGGGTCGTCGTGGACGACGAGGTGCTCGTAGGTGGTGGCGCGCTGGGCCGGCACCCGGTCCGCCTTGCGGATCAGGTCGATGATCTCCAGGCGGTTGGAGCGGTGCTTGGCACCGGCCGAGGAGACGACGTTCTCCTCCAGCATGATCGAGCCGAGGTCGTCGGCGCCGTAGTGCAGCGACAGCTGGCCGACCTCCTTGCCGGTGGTCAGCCAGGATCCCTGGATGTGCGCGACGTTGTCGAGGAAGATCCGGGCGATCGCGATCATCCGCAGGTACTCGAAGAGCGTCGCCTGCGTCCGGCCCTTCAGCTTGTTGTTCTCGGGCTGGTACGTGTACGGGATGAACGCGCGGAAGCCCCCGGTGCGGTCCTGTACATCGCGGATCATGCTCAGGTGCTCGATGCGCTCGGCGTTGGTCTCACCGGTGCCCATCAGCATGGTGGAGGTGGACTCGACACCGAGGCGGTGGGCGATCTCCATGATCTCCAGCCAACGCTCGCCGGACTCCTTGAGCGGGGCGATCGCGGTGCGCGGCCGGGCCGGCAGCAGCTCGGCGCCCGCTCCCGCGAAGGAGTCGAGACCGGCGGCGTGGATGCGCTGGACGGCCTCCTCCACGGAGACCTCGGAGATCCGGGCCATGTGCTCGACCTCGGAGGCACCCAGCGAGTGGATGACCAGCTGCGGGAACGCCTTCTTGATCGCGGAGAAGTGCTCCTCGTAGTACTCGACGCCGTAGTCCGGGTGGTGACCGCCCTGGAACATGATCTGCGTACCGCCGAGTTCGACGGTCTCCGCGCAGCGGCGCAGGATGTCGTCGAGATCGCGCGACCAGCCCTTGGCGGTGTCCTTCGGCGCGGCGTAGAAGGCACAGAACTTGCAGGCCGTGACACAGACGTTCGTGTAGTTGATGTTGCGCTCGATGATGTACGTCGCGATGTGCTCCGTACCGGCGTAACGGCGTCGGCGTACGGCGTCGGCGGCCGTGCCCAGTGCGTGCAGCGGCGCCGAACGGTAGAGGTCGAGTGCCTCCTCCGGGGAGATCCGACCGCCTTCGGCGGCTCGGTCGAGGATGGGCTGAAGGTCGGCCTTCTCGGTCACCGGGCTGTCACCTTTCGGCGGTTTTTCAACGGATCTACGGACCGGTTCAGCGTACGCCAGCCCCTCTCGGGGTCAGCCGCCGGACCTGGTCAGCGTGGCGTACGGCAGACCCGCGCCGCGCTCCTCGGACCGGAACCGCAGGGTGCCGTCGGCGGCCAGGGTGAAGTGGACGTCGGTGGTGGTGGAGGTGCACAGGGTCGGGGTGCTGGGCCGGTCCGGGTCGACGCGTTCGTGGAGCGTCAACTCCTCGGCGGTGCCGGAGGTGAGGCTGGCGACGCTGTTGCAGCTGACGGTGACTCCGAGGTTGCTGAGCTCGGTGTTCATCCGGACCACGTCCGTGCCCTTCTTCCCCGCGGTGAAGACTGCGGTGAGCGTGCCGTGCGGCGCCCCGGTGGTCTTCTCGGTGACCGGGCCCTTCCAGGTGCCGATGAACTCCTTCGGCAGCTCGGTGATCTGCTCCGGGCTCCCCGTGCCCGAGTCGGCGGGCCGCGACGGCCGGACGGACGCGGTGGCGGCCGGCGGGGTGCTGTCGGCGTTGCCGTGCTCGGCACTGTTCCGTCCGCCGCCGCCCGGCATCAGGTCGAAGAGGAACGCGCTGCCCACGGTCACGGCGGCGAGCGCACCCGCCACCGCGAGGGCGACGGTGCAGCTCAGCCTCCGGCCCCGGTTCGCATCCGGCCGGGCCGGGGCGGAGTCCGCGCTGACGGTGACGGAGAAATGGGGGTCGGACGTACGTTGTCCGGGCAGCCCGTCCGGGCGGGGTGGCCGGGTCGGGGCGTGCGTGGGGAGCGGCCCGGCCGGCGGCCCGAACCCGCCGCTCGCGGCGCCTGCCCCGTTCGGACCTCCGGCCCCGTGCGCACCGTTGAATGCGTTGGCTCCGTCGGCGCCGCCCGCACCCCACGCCGCGTTGCTGAACGGCACCGGCCCCGACTGCACCGGCGCGTCCTGGGGCTCCAGGTCCAGCAGCGCGACCGCGGCCCGGCTGACCTCGCGCACCAGTGGTCCGGGCAGCCAGCCGGCCGCCACCAGCGCGGCGGCCCCGCCCGGTGCCAGCCGCCGGGCCAGCTCCATGGGCGTGGGCCGGTCCTCGGGCTCCTTCTCCAGGCACCCGGCGACGATCTCCCGCAGGTCCCCCTCCAGCTCCCCCAGCTCGGGCTCCTCGTGCACCACCTTGTAGAGGAGTACGGCCGAGGAGTCGCCGAGGAAGGGAGCGCTACCGGTCGCCGCGTACGCGAGCACCGCGCCGAGCGAGAAGACATCGGCCGCACCCGAGATGTCGACACCCCGGATCTGCTCCGGTGCCATGTAGCCGGGCGAGCCGACCGAGACCCCGGTGGAGGTGAGCGAGGCGGTGGCGCCGATGGCGTGGGCGATCCCGAAGTCGATAAGCCGGGGGCCGTCCAGGGCCAGCAGTACGTTGGACGGCTTCACATCACGGTGGATCAGCCCCTGCCCGTGCACCGCGGCCAGCGCCTCCCCCAGTCCGGCGCCCAGCGTCCGTACCGCGTTCCCGGGCAGCGGCCCGTGCTCGGCGACGGCGGCGGAGAGCGGGGGGCCGGCCACGTAGCCGGTGGCGACCCACGGAATGGGCGCGCCCGGGTCGGCGTCCAGCACCGGCGCCGTCCACTGCGCACCGATCCGCCGTGCCGCGTCCACCTCGCGCCGGAAACGCGCGCGGAACTGCTCGTCCAGGGCGAAATGCGGGTGCACGACCTTGACCGCGACGGTGCGCCCGCCCGCGCTGCGCCCCAGATAGACCCGGCCCATGCCGCCCGCACCGAGCCTGCCGAGCAATCGGTAGGGACCGATGGTCAGCGGTTCGCCGGCTTCCAGCGGCTGCATATGGACTCCCCCTGTGGACCGGCCTGACCTCCGACCGAAGCCTAGGGGGCGAAGGTCATCGGGTCACAGAGGAAACCATCCGCCTATTTCGCCCCTGAGGGAACGAACAACAGCTTTCGACACAACAAAAGGCGTGAATGCGTCGTTCACCCGAGCGATTCCACTACCGGCCGGGACACCTGACAGGCACTGCCCGGGAATTGACTATTCGACGCGGATTAACCCGAATCGATACCTGCCCGCGAGAAGCGACCGGAGAAGGAGCGGGAGAGAAGGAGAGAGAACGGGAGGAGGAAGAACGGAAGGTGCGAGCGGGAGGAGAGGAGCGGGGCGGGATAAGCGGCCCGGAAAGGTACGGGATTCATCTATATCCCGGGCATTCCGCGCGCAAGGCGCACTCCGCACAAGGCACACCCAGCACCCGCCCCCACGCACCGCACCCCCGCCGCCCGGCGCCCGGCGCCCGGCGCCCCGTCCTGCGGTCAGCCGCCGAGCAGCTCGACCTTCACGTCCGCCGGGAAGCCGGTCGTCGGACCGACCCGGCGCGCGAACTCCCGCACGCCCGCCAGCTGGTCCGGGCCGAAGCGGAAGTCCAGGGTGGTGAAGTACCGCTCCAGCACCTCCGAGTCGAAGGCCTCCCAGCGCGCCGCCTGCTCCGCGACCTTGGTGACCTCCTCCAGGGAGAGGTCCCGCGAGGCCAGGAAGGCCTCGTGCACCTTGTTCACCTGGTCCGGCCGGAGCGCCAGGTAGTCCTTGCGGGCCGCCCAGATCGCGAAGACGAACGGCAGCCCCGTCCACTCCTTCCACATCCGGCCCAGGTCGTGGACCTGGAGGCCGAGCCGGGGCGCGTCGTGCAGGTTGGCGCGCAGCGCCGCGTCGCCGATCAGCACGGCGGCGTCCGCCTCCTGCATCATCAGACCGAGGTCCGGCGGGCAGGTGTAGTAGTCCGGGCTGACCCCGTACCGCTCGGCGAGCAGCAGCTGGGCCAGCCGCACGGAGGTGCGCGAGGTCGAGCCGAGGGCGACCCGTGCCCGGTCCAGCCGGTCCAGCGGCACCTGCGAAACGATCACGCACGACATGACGGGCCCGTCGCAGCCCACCGCGATGTCGGGGAAGGCGACCAGGTCATCGGCGTTGCGCAGGTACTCCACCAGCGTGACGGGACCGATGTCCAGATCGCCCCTGATCAGCTGCTCGCTGAGCTTCTCCGGGGTGTCCTTCGAGAGTTCCAGGTCGAGCAGGGTCCCGGTGCGCGCCAGTCCCCAGTACAGGGGAAGGCAGTTCAGGAACTGGATGTGGCCGACGCGCGGCCGGCTGCGACGGTCGTCGCCTGCGACGGTTGAGACGGTTGAATTGTCCACATCGCGAGGCTAGACCCGTGGCGCGATCCGGAGGGCACCGGGGGCGCGGGCGCAGCCGGTGTCACTCCCCGGGAGCCCGGCTCCCACGGTCCGGGACCCCGGACGCCGCCCCGAGCCGTACCGGAACCGCTTCCGGCGGCACCCCGGAGGCGCCCTCCGTACCCCTCGAAGTCGCCTCCGCGACACCCTCCGGTACGCGCACTTCGTCAGCTCATCAGCAGGCCAATCAAACATCCGGGTGAAGTGATCTTTCCCTCTACCCTTCGATACACGCTGCGTGCTAGGCTCGACGCAAGTTGCAGTTTGGTTTCCCTTGCAGTACAGAGCCTGCGGAGCATGTAACCCGCAGGCTTTTGTAGTTTTCAGACTTCTTTGCAGGTTCTGGAGCAGGGCAACCCTTTGGCCCAAGGAGGGCTTATGGCTACCGGAACCGTCAAGTGGTTCAACGCTGAAAAGGGCTTCGGCTTCATCGCCCAGGACGGCGGCGGCCCGGATGTCTTCGTTCACTACTCCGCGATCAACGCGTCCGGGTTCCGCTCCCTCGAGGAGAACCAGGTCGTGAACTTCGACGTCACTCAGGGACCCAAGGGTCCGCAGGCTGAGAACGTCACCCCGGCCTAGTTGCCCGGGTCGGCCGATCGCGGCCGGCTAGTAGTACCCAAGGAGCCCCGCTCCTCCGCCTCGGCGGGGAACGGGGCTCCTGCCTTTTCGCGTTCCCCATTTGCCGCTCCCGTTCCTTTCCTCTCCGCTCCCCTGCTCCCCCTTCTCTCCCCCTTTTTCTTCCGGTGCCCGGTCTCAGGACGGCGGCGCTTGACCTTGACCCCGTGTGAAGCGGTGGGCTGGGAGACATCATGTTCACCATCGGAGAATTCGCCCGGTACGGACGGGTGTCGGCCCGGATGTTGCGCCACTACGACGCCATCGGGCTGCTGCGCCCCGACCGTACCGACCCCGCCACCGGCTACCGCTTCTACGGGGCCGCCCAGCTCGCCCGGCTCAACCGCGTCATCGCTCTCAAGGATCTCGGCTTCACGCTCCAGCAGGTGCGGGCCATCCTCGACGAGCAGGTGGGACCGGAGGAGCTGCGCGGGATGCTGCGGCTGCGCCGGGCGGAGCTGGAGGAGGCCATGAGGGCGGCGGCCGCACGGCTGACGCAGGTCGAGGCGAGGCTCCGGTCGATCGAGAGCGAGGGACACATGTCCGTTCACGAGGTCGTCGTCAAGAATGTCGCCGCGGTGCGGGTCGCCGAGCTGGCCGGCACCGCGGCCGGTTACGAGCCGGAGGACATCACTCCGGTGATCGGCCCGCTGTACGACCGGCTGTTCCCGTTGCTGGGCGAGGCGGGCGTCAGCCCGAGCGGTCCCGGGATCGCGTACTACGAGGACGCCCCGGAAGGCGGCGGCGCGGTCGTCGTCCACGCGGGGGTCACGGTGTCCGCCCCGGTGGGCCCGCTGGGCGACACCGGGATCACGGTGGTGGAGCTGCCCCCGTTCGAGGCGGCGACCATCGTGCACCGGGGTTCGATGGACGGCGTACTGCCGACGTCCCAGGCCCTGGCCCGCTGGATCGACGCCAACGGCTACCGGTCCGCCGGGTACGCCCGGGAGATCAGCCTGGAGTGCCCCGAGGACCGGGACAAGTGGGTGACGGAGATCCAGGAGCCGGTCACCAGGGCCTGACGCCGCACGTCCCGGGCCGGTAGGGGGCGTCGCGCACCCTTCCGGCCCGGGTACGTCACGCTCCTCCGGGCCCCGCCCACCGGCCGTCGTCCGTCAGCCCCAGCAGGTCGATCGCGTTGCGGCGCACGATCCGGTCCACCACATCGGCGTCCAGATGCCCCATCTGCGCCTCGCCGACCTCGCGCGACTTGGGCCAGGTGGAGTCGGAGTGCGGGTAGTCCGTCTCGTACAGGACGTTCCCGACGCCGATCGAATCCAGGTTCCTCAGCCCGAAGGCGTCGTCGAAGAAGCAGCCGTAGACATGCTCGGCGAACAGCTCCGACGGCGGGCGGTGGACCTTGTCGGCAACGCCGCCCCAGGCCCGGTTCTCCTCCCAGACCACGTCGGCGCGTTCCAGGATGTACGGGATCCAGCCGATCTGTCCCTCCGCGTACATGATCCGGAGGTTCGGGAACCGTTCGAACTTGCCGCTCATGAGCCAGTCGACCATCGAGAAGCAGCAGTTGGCGAAGGTGATGGTGGATCCGACGGCGGGCGGGGCGTCGGCCGAGGTGGACGGCATCTTCGAGGACGAGCCGATGTGCATCGCGATCACCGTCCCCGTCTCGTCACAGGCCCGCAGGAACGGGTCCCACTCGTCCGTGTGAATCGACGGCAGTCCGAGGTGCGGGGGTATCTCGGAGAATGCCACCGCGCGCACGCCGCGCGCCGCGTTCCGCCGGACCTCGTCCGCGGCCAGTCGCGCGTCCCAGAGCGGGATCAGGGTGAGCGGGACGAGTCGGCCGTGCGCCTCGGGCCCGCACCACTCCTCGACCATCCAGTCGTTGTACGCGCGCACTCCGAGCAGCCCCAGCTCACGGTCCTTCGCTTCGGTGAAGGTCTGGCCGCAGAAGCGCGGGAAGGTGGGGAAACAGAGGGCGGACTGGACATGGTTGACGTCCATGTCGGCGAGCCGCTCGGGGACCGAGAACGAACCCGGACGCATCTGCTCGTAGGTGATGATCTCCAGCTTGATCTCGTCCCGGTCGTAGCCGACCGCGGTGTCGAGCCGGGTGAGCGGGCGGTGCAGATCCTCGTACACCCACCAGTCGCCGATCGGCCCGTCGTCACCCTTCGCACCCATCACGGGCGCGAACTTTCCGCCCATGAAGGTCATTTCCTTGAGCGGTGCGCGGACGATCCGCGGGCCGCGGTCGAGGTACCTGGACGGGAGCCGGTCCCGCCAGACATGAGGGGGCTCCACCGTGTGGTCGTCCACCGAGATGATCTTCGGGAAGGTCTCCATGCCCACCACGGTAGCGCCGATCTGACGACCCGTCAGCTATCCGGACCTGACCTGTTCGGTAATCGTTGTCGAGGGCTTGTGCAGAGAGTCACCCACTGCTGACGTGCCACCCAAGACAAGGCAGACTGTTGAGCGCGATACCAGCGGTACCGAGCAATCCGGATCCACCCGCCCCGGACGGCACATGGGCGGGCAATCCAGGCGGGCAGCATCAAGCACGATGGGCAGCACAGGCGGGGCGAGCAGGGCAGGGGGCAGCAATGGACCGTGACAACGGGTCGCACGTGCGTGTTCCGGAGCAGCGCGCTCCGCAACAGCGGCCGGCGGGCGGCGTCGATCTGCGCTTTTCCGTGCTCGGTCCGGTACGGGCATGGCGGGACGGCGAAGCGCTGTCGTCCGGTTCGCCGCAGCAGCGCGCCCTGCTGGCGGCACTCCTCCTGCGCGACGGCCGCACGGCCACCGCCGCCGAACTCATCGACGCCATCTGGGGCGACGAGCCGCCCTCGCAGGCGCTCGCCGCCATACGCACGTACGCCTCCCGGCTCCGCAAGGTCCTCGACCCGCAGACGCTGATCAGCGACGCCGGCGGGTACGCGATCCGGGCCGGCCACGACGCCCTCGACGTGACGGTGGCCCAGGAGCTGGCGGCCGACGCGGAGAAGGCCCGCGCGTCCGGCGACCGCTCCCAGGCCCGGACCCTCCTCGGCAAGGCGCTCGGGCTGTGGGACGGCGAGGCCCTGGCCTCGGTGCCCGGACCGTACGCCGAGAACCAGCGCACCCGGCTGGAGGAATGGCGGCTCCAGCTCACCGAGTCCCGCCTGGACCTGGATCTGGAGGTCGGCTGCCACGCCGAGGCGGTATCCGAACTGACCGCGCTCACGGCCGCGCACCCCCTGCGGGAACGGCTGCGCGAACTGCTGATGATCGCCCTGTACCGCAGCGGCCGCCAGGCCGAGGCGCTGGCCGTCTACGCCGACACCCGCCGGCTGCTCGCCGACGAACTGGGCGTCGACCCGCGCCCCGAGCTGGCCCAGCTCCAGCAGCGCATCCTGCGGGCCGACGAGGAACTGGCCCGCCCCGCGGACGAACCGGCCCAGGCCCCCGCGCCGGTGCGGCCCGCCCAGCTCCCGGCCACCGTCCCGGACTTCACCGGCCGCGCCTCCTTCGTACGCGAGCTGGGCGACCGGCTGGCGACCGCCGAGGGTTCGGTGATGGCCGTCTCGGCGCTGGCCGGCATCGGCGGCGTCGGCAAGACCACCCTCGCCGTGCACGTCGCCCACCAGGCGCGCCAGCACTTCCCGGACGGCCAGCTGTACGTCGACCTCCAGGGCGCGGGCGCACGGGCGGCGGAGCCGGAGACCGTCCTCGGCGCGTTCCTGCGCGCCCTGGGCACCGCGGACTCGGCGATCCCCGACTCGCTGGACGAACGCGCCGCGCTGTACCGTTCCACGCTCGACGGCCGCCGCATCCTGGTCCTTCTCGACAACGCCCACGACGCGGCCCAGGTCCGCCCCCTCCTCCCCGGCACCGCGGGCTGCGCGGCCCTGGTCACCAGCCGCGTGCGCATGGTCGACCTGGCCGGCGCCCACCTCGTCGACCTGGATGTGATGTCGCCCGAGGAGGCGCTCCAGCTCTTCACCCGCATCGTGGGCGAGGAGCGGATCAACTCCGAGCGCGAGGCCGCCCTCGACGTGGTCGCCGCCTGCGGTTTCCTCCCGCTGGCCATCAGGATCGCCGCCTCCCGGCTGGCCGCCCGCCGCACCTGGACGGTCTCCGTCCTGGCCGCCAAGCTCGCCGACGAACGCCGCCGCCTGGACGAGCTCCAGGCCGGCGACCTCGCGGTGAAGGCCACCTTCGAACTCGGCTACGGCCAGCTGGAACCCGCCCAGGCCCGCGCCTTCCGCCTCCTCGGCCTGGCCGACGGCCCCGACATCTCCCTCGCCGCGGCGGCCGCCCTGCTGAACCTGGAGGCGCACACCGCGGAGGACCTCCTGGAGGTGCTGGTCGACACCAGCCTCCTGGAGTCCGCGGCCCCCGGCCGCTACCGCTTCCACGACCTTGTGCGCCTCTACGCGCGCTCCTGCGCGGAGCGGGGCGAGGAGCCCCTGGAGGAACGGGAGTCGGCGCTGTCGCGGCTGCTGGACTTCTATCTGGCCACGGCGGCGGGGGTGTACGCGCTGGAGCGGCCGGGGGACCGGCTGGTGGACCACCTGGAGCCGACGGAGCACGAGGGGCTGTCGTTCACCGACCGGCACGATGCCCAGGACTGGCTCTACTCGGAAGCCGGTCCGTTGCTGGCATGCGTACGCCAGTCGTCCGGGCCGGAAGCGCTCCGCCGGGCGATCGACCTTCTGTGGGCCGCCCTGGATCTCGCCGAATCCGGCGCGAACTCCAAGCAGTACGAGGCCGCTGCCTCATTCATCCTGAGTGCCGCCCGCACGTGCGGCGACCTCCGTGCCGAACGGCGCGCTCTGGTCACACTGAGCAACGCCCACCTGGGCGCCGGCCGGTTCGCTCAGGCCGATCAGGAGGCTCTCCAGGTAGTGGAGTTGTCGCACGACGGGCACGATCCGCTTCCCAACTGCTGGGCGCTCAACCACCTCGGGGTCATCGCCATTTATCAGAGCCGCCACGAGGACGGCGAGAAGTACCTGACTCAGGCAATCGAGGTTTTCCGTGCCGGCGAGAACCTCCCGGGAGAGGCTTCCGCGCTGTGCAACCTGTCCCGGGTCCACCTGGCCATGGGCCGGACGGCGAGCGCTGTCGCGCTGGCCCGCGAGGGGATCGAGATCTACGACGGGATGGGGCACTCGCTCCGGGGAGCCAATGCTCGCTACGCACTCGGAATCGCGTTGACCCGGAGCGGGGAACTCACCGAGGCGACCGACAGCTTCCTGGAAGCCCTGAAGGTCTTCCGTGACAGCCGCCAACGACTCTGGGAAGGCATGACGTTGTTCCGCCTCGCGGAAGCGGATCTGGCGGGAGACAACGCGGCCCAGGCCGCTTCCAAGGCGGAAATGGCGCTGACCGTCCTGCGCGGCATCGGCGGGGAGTGGCGTCGGGGGAACGTACTCACCGTCCTCGGGCACGCCCTCGACGGGATAGGCCAGTCGGGACGGGCCGTAGTCTGCTGGCGCGAAGCCCTCACGATCTACGACGACCTCGGTTCCGACGAGGCGGCAGGGATTCGCGACCTTCTTGTCCGGGTCTCCCCCGAGCGGCCCTGACGCCGGCCCGGCCCAGTCGTTCATCGTTCGTTTATCGCCGAGCGGCAAGCTCATGCCTGTCGATCCGTCGTGTCGGGGGGCAGACGGGGCGACGAGCGGCCAAGCCATTAGGGTGAGCGGCCCTGACAGGGGCCCGTCCGGCAGTCCACGGGGGAACAGCTGGGCGGGCCTCTCCTACGCAGCATGCCAGCCACAACGGAGATGACCATCATGGGCGAAAAGAAGAAGACCGACCCGATCATCAAGCCGCAGGACACCCACGCCACCGGCGCGGAGACCGGGTCGGTGACGACCCAGGACACGCACGCCACCGGCGGCGACATCAAGCTCACGGACACCCACGCCACCGGCGGCGACATCAAGCTCATGGACACCCACGCCACGAGCGAGCCGGCCAACTAAGCCGCAGTCGACGGGGTACGGGGGAACGGCCGCGGCGGCACGGAGGGGGAGCCGTCGCGGCCGTCGTACGTCCGGGGGGACGCACGACCGCAGGACGGGGGCGCACAACCGGAAGAGGGGCACGAGCCACCAGCTCGTGCC
>NZ_JBEXPH010000120.1:14841-26228 GCF_040611955.1 Streptomyces sp. NPDC006510
GCGCACACCCGCACGCGGGCCACCCCCCCCCCCCCGGGCCCCCTCTTCCGGTTGTGCGCGTACACCCCTCCCGCGCTACCCCCGCCCCCGCAGCTCCCCCTTCACCACCTTGCCGCTCGCGTTGCGCGGGAGTTCCGTCACGAACTCCACCGCCCTGGGGACCTTGTAGTTGGCCATCTCGCGGCGGGACCAGGCGATCAGGTCGTCGGCCGTCACCGTCGCGCCCGGCCTGCGCACCGCGTACGCCTTGCCCACCTCGCCGAGGCGGGGGTCGGGGATGCCGATCACCGCGACGTCGGCCACGTCCGGGTGCAGGCCCAGGAGCTGTTCTATCTCGGCCGGGTACGCGTTGAAGCCGCCGACGATGAACATGTCCTTGATCCGGTCGGTGATCCGGAGGTTGCCCGCCTCGTCGAGGACGCCCACGTCGCCGGTGTGGAGCCAGCCGTCGGGGGTGATCGCGGCGGCCGTGGTCTCCGGGTCCTCGAAGTAGCCCTGCATCACGTTGAAGCCGCGGACCAGGACCTCGCCGGGCGTGCCGGGGTCGGCCAGGACGCGGATCTCGGTGTCCGGGATCGCCCGGCCGGACGTCGAGGCGATCGTCCCGGCCGGGTCGCCCCGGCGGCACATCGTGACGATGCCGCTCGCCTCGGAGAGGCCGTACGCGGTGAGGACGGTGGCGATGTGGAGTTCCGAGCGCAGGCGTTCCACCAGTTTCAGGGGAACCACCGCCGCGCCCGTCACCACCAGGCGGAGGGCGGAGAGGTCGTGCGCGGCGCGTGCGGGGTGGTCCAGGAGGGACTGGTGGAGGGTGGGCGGGCCGGGCAGCACCGAGATGCGTTCGGCGGCGATGTTGGCCAGGGCCGTGTCCACGTCGAAGACCGGCTGCGGGACCATCGTCGCGCCCCGCATCAGACAGGCGATGATGCCCGCCTTGTAGCCGAAGGTGTGGAAGAAGGGGTTCACGATCAGATAGCGGTCGCCCTCGCGCAGATCCGCCAGTTCGCTCCAGATCGCGTAGCAGCGCAGGGTCTGGGCGTGGGTGATGACCGCGCCCTTGGGCCGGCCCGTGGTGCCCGAGGTGTAAATGATGTCGGAGGGGGCCGAGGGGGCGATCGCTTCGGCCCGGGTCCGTACCGCCTCCGGTGACACCCCCTCCCCCGCCGCCAGGAAGTCCTTCCAGGTGACGTAGTCGTCGGGGGCGGCGTCCGCCAGCACCACCACCTTCTCCAGGCAGGGCAGTTCGGCCTCCGCCCGGCGCAGCGACGCCACGTACGAGGTGCCGAGGAAGGTGCCCGTGACGAAGAGGAGCTTCGCCCGGCTGCGTTGCAGGATGTACGCCGCTTCGGTGCCCTTGAAGCGGGTGTTGAGGGGGACGAGGACCGCGCCCGCCGTCACCGCTCCCAGCGCCGAGACGATCCAGTCCAGGGTGTTCGGGGCCCAGACCGCGACCCGGTCCCCCGGCTCGACGCCCGAGGCCAGGCACGCGGCGGCGGCCCGCTCCACGCGGTCGCCGAGCTCGGCGTACGAGATCCGGGTGCGGCCCTCGACGACCGCCTCCCGGTCCCCGTACCGCCGCGCCGCCGCCCGGACCAGCCTCGGGATGCTGCCCCACTCCTCGTCGCCGCGCATCGTTCGCCCTCCCTGACGCAGTAGCTGACTATCCGTCAGATTAGCTGTAGCCTCAGCCGCTGTCAGCAGTCATGACGGCCTGGGAGGTGGCGGTGACGGCACTCAAGGACGCGACGGCGATAGCCGGCATAGGGCAGACGGCCTTCGCGAAACAACTGCCGGAATCCGAGAAGACCTTGGCCTGCCGGGCCATCGTCGCGGCGCTCGACGACGCGGGCATCGCCGCGTCGGAGGTGGACGGTTTCGCCTCGTACACGATGGAGGAGACCGACGAGGTGGAGATCGCCAAGGCCATCGGGGCGGGCGATGTCACCTTCTTCAGCAAGGTGGGGTACGGGGGCGGCGGATCCTGCGCGACGATCGCGCATCTCGCCGCCGCCGTGGCGACGGGGCAGGCGAGCGTCGGGGTCGCCTGGCGGTCGCGGAAGCGCGGCTCGGGGCCGCGGCCGTGGAAGAACACCGCCGTACAGCTGCCCACCCCCGCCCAGTGGACCCGCCCGTACGGGCTGCTGCGGCCGGCCGACGAGATCGGGATGCTGGCGCGGCGGTACATGCACGAGTACGGGGCGACCCGCGACCACCTCTTCAACGTCGCCCTCGCCTGCCGCAACCGCGCCAACCAGAACCCGGACGCGGTGATGTACGAACGGCCGCTGACCCGTGACATGTATATGACCTCGCGCTGGATCAGCGAGCCGCTCTGTCTCTTCGACAACTGCCTGGAGACGGACGGGGCGCTGGCCTGCGTCATCGTCTCCGCCGAGCGGGCCCGCGACTGCCGGCGCAGGCCCGTCTACATCCACTCCGTCGCCCAGGGGCTGCCCGCCCAGCACCATGGAATGGTCAACTACTGGAACGACGACCCGCTCACCGGCCCCGCCTGGACGGCCGCCCGGCAGCTGTGGAAGCAGGCCGACTTCGGCCCGGACGAGGTCGATGTGGCGCAGATCTACGACGCGTTCACCCCGCTCATCCCGCTCTCCCTGGAGGGCTACGGCTTCTGCGGACGCGGCGAGGGCGCCGCGTTCACCGAGGGCGGGGCGCTGGAGAGCGGCGGGCGGCTGCCCATCAACACCGGGGGCGGCGGGCTCAGCGAGGCGTATGTGCACGGCTTCAACCTGATCAACGAGGGCGTCAAGCAACTGCGCGGCGTCTCCACCGCCCAGGTCCCGGACGCCCGGACGTGTCTGGTCACCGCCGGGGAGGGTGTTCCCACGTCCGCCCTGCTGCTGAGGAGTTGAGGAGTTGACCGGGATGGATGCTCTGCTGCTGCCCGTCGTGGACGAGGACGGCGCCCCCTTCTGGGAGTACGCGGCCCGCGGTGAACTCCGCGTCCAGGCGTGCGCCGCCCCGGAGTGCGGGCGGCTCCGCTTCCCGCCCCGGCCGTGCTGCCCGCACTGCCAGTCCTTCGAGAGCGAATGGCGGCCGATGAGCGGACGCGGCCGCATCTGGTCCTACGTACTGCCGCATCCGCCGCTGCTGCCCGCGTACGCCGCGCAGGCCCCGTACAACGCCGTCGTGGTCGAGCTGGCGGACGCCCCGGGGGTCCGGCTGGTCGGGAACGTGGTGAGCGGTCCGGACGCCCCGCTGGACTCGGTCGATCCGGGGCGGCTGCGGATCGGCGCTCCGGTGCGGGCGGTGTTCTGCCCGGACGGGTCCGGGCCGACCCTGGTGCGCTGGCTGCTGGAGAGGTGAGGGGCGATGGCGCTGCGCACGGAGACGGACAAGGAGACCGGGGTCGCGCTCGTCACCCTCGACCGGCCCGCGAAGCACAACGCGATCGACCTGGTCACGGCCGCCGAACTGGCCGCCGCCTGGCGGGCGTTCCGTTTCGACGACGGGGTGCGGGCCGTGGTCCTCACCGGTGCGGGCGGCCGGGCCTTCTGCACGGGGATCGACCGGGGCGTGGACGTGCCGCAGCCCTCGTCCCCGTACACCATCGACGATCCGCTGCTGGCGATCGGGCCGAAGGCGAACGACCTGTGGAAGCCGGTGATCGCGGCCGTGGAGGGGATGGCCTGCGGCGGTGCGTTCTATCTGCTGGGCGAGGCGGAGTTCGTCATCGCGTCCGAGGAGGCGACGTTCTTCGACCCGCACACGACGTACGGCATGGTCAGCGCGTACGAGGCGATCGCCATGGCGCAGCGGATGCCGTTCGGCGAGGTGGCCCGGATGGCCCTGATGGGGACGGCGGAGCGGGTCTCGGCCCGTCGCGCGTACGAGACCGGGCTGGTCAGCGAGGTGACGGCGGCCGGCGGCGCGGCGGACGCGGCGCTGCGGGCGGCGGGCGTGATCGCCTCGTACCCGACGGAGGCGGTGCAGGGGACGGTACGGGCGGTGTGGTCCGCGCGGGAGGCGGCCAGGGCGCAGGCCATGGCCCACGCCCCGCACCTCGTCGCACTCGGCAATCTGCCGCCGGAGCGGCAGGCCGAACTGTTCCGGGGGCGGGGCGCGGGCGAGTTCCGGACGCGCTGACGGGCCGAATGGTGGGCCCGCCTGCGGGTCAGTAGGTCAGTTCGGCCTCTACCCGGCAATTCTTCACCTTGGAGACCTTGTGCGGGTCGTCCATCCGCACGGAAACGGTCTTGGTCTCGCCGCCCTCGGCGTCCACGGTGGCGTAACCGATGTCGATGGCGTTGCCGCGTGCGTTGAGGAAGGCCACCTCGATCTCGTACGTGTGGGAGCCGGTGGCGTTGGCGGTGAGCCTGACGGTGGAGGTGGTGACGGCCTTGCGCTTGCCCTTGCGGGGCTGGGCGCAGCGGAAGACGTACGCCTGGGGCTCATCGGACGCCGTGGCGCTCGGGGTCGCCGTCGCGTAGTCGGTGCCGCCGGAGGAACTGCTCGACGAGTCGTAGTCATCGTCGTCGTAGTCGCTGCCGTTGCTCTTCTTGGAGTTGGAGCAGCCGCCGCCGCTGCTGCTCGACCCGCCGCTCTTGCTCTTGCCGCTGCGGCCGCCGTGGCTGGAGGTGGAGAAGCCGGTGAGGGCGAGTACCACCACGACCAGTACCGCGGAAAGCTTTATGTGCTGCCGCATCATCGATGCAGCCCCCCTTGTGTTGTTGTCCGTTTCTGCAGTTGTCGAACGACCGTGCGTCACGCTAGCTCAAGGTGGCGGGGGCCGGGGGCCGGGCGTAGCGTCGAGCCCGAGAGCGGTGCAGAGCTGTGACGCCGGTCCGTGCACGCAGGAGGCCGATGATGATCCGCAATGTCCTCGGCTCGATCCTCGCTCTCGCCGGAGCGGCGGCCGCCGTGCTGAGCCCCTTCCGTGACTGGTACGACGGTCGTCTCGGGCGTCACTACCGGATCGACGAGCTGCTCACCGGCATCACCCCCGGCCGGCCCGGACCCCTGGAATCGATCCTGCTCGTCTTCCTCTTCGCCGCCCTGCTGACGGTGATCGGTGTGGTGCTGCGGTCGCGGCTGCTGGTGGCGGCCGCGGGCGTGGTGGTGCTCGGGTTCACCGTGTTGTGGATGGTGCGCCAGGGGCAGGCGGTGGGCAGTCTGACGGTCGCGGGCGACGGTTCCGGGCTGCGGTGGGGGGTGGCCGAGGCGGCGGCGGGCGGGGTGCTGCTGCTGTTGGGCGCGGCGGTGATGTCTGGGCGGCGCAGGGGCCGGCTCGCCCGCGGGAAGCACAACCGGCCGTACGCGGCGCCCGGCTCGGAGCACCCGGACACCTGGCCGCCGACGCAGGAACCGGGGCCGTCCGTGCAGACGAGCACCCTCCCGGAGCCCGAGCCGGAGCTGTACACGGGGCCGTCCCCGGCGGCCCGCCCCCCGGCCCCGGACACGGCCCCGGACGACCGGGACACGGCGCCGTACCCCGTGGTGCCGGACGAGGGCCCGGACGCGGACCGGCCCCCGCACGGCTGAGAGGCTGTCGGGTGACCTCCGAGGCGCCGCGCGGACGGGCTCGACGCGGTCTACGTCCTGGCCCGGCCGCCCGTGCCCGTACCCTTCAGCGCGTCCAGCGCGTACACGCAGCGGTCCTTGCTGCACGCGTACACGACGCCGCCCTGCGCCACCGGCGATCCCGTGATCTCGCCGCCCGTCGCCAGCTTCCAGCGGAGCTGGCCGCCCGCCGCGTCCAGGGTGTACAGGACGTGGTCGGCGGAGCCGAAGTGGACCCGGCCGTCGGCGACCACCGGGGCGCCCACCACCTCGCCGCCCGCCGCGAACCGCCACTTCGGGGTGCCGGTGACCGCGTCGAGCGTGTACAGCGCGCTGCCGCTGCCGACATGGACGTTTCCGCCCGTCACCAGGACCGGTTCGACCGACTGGCGGGCCTCCGTGGCGATGCGCCAGCGGTCCTTGCCGGTCGAGGCGTCGATCGCGTACACCGTGCCGAGGTAGTCGGCGAGGTACACACCGCCGCCGGTGACGGCGGGCCCCGGCGCGAACGCGGGCGGGGAGAGGAAGACCGCGGGCGACTCGAAGTGCCAGCGCACATGCCCGGACACGGTGTCCACGGCAAGGACCCGGGCCCCCGCGCTGACGTAGACGAAGCCGTCCGGCGCCGCGGTCACCCGGACCGGCACACCGCCGCAGGAGGCCGCGTCGCCGATGGGGTACGACCAGCGCTCGATGCCGGTACGGGCGTCGACGGCGCGCAGCCGGGCGTCCTGCCAGAGGTAGACCGTGCCGTCGTGGATCGCGGGCCCGGCCTCCGCCGTCTCGAAGTCGGTCTGTACGCCGCCGCTCTCCCACAGCTTCTCGCCCGTGGACGCCTCCCAGGCCTGGACGCCACCGCCCCGGGTGCCGGTGACGACGGTGCCGCGGTCGGCCTTGAGGGAGTACACCCAGGCGTCCGTCTGCAGCCGCCACCGCTCGGCGCCGGTCGTGGCGTCCAGGGCGTACAGGGACGGCCCGTCGGAGGCATGGATGCGGCCGCTCTCGACGGCCATCACCCAGGCCACGTCCCGGGTCTTGAACTGGCGCCGCCCATTGCCCACGTCCAGGGCGTGCACCTCGAACGACGTGACGTAGAGGAGGTCCCCGGCGACGACGGGTGTCCCCCAGACGTCGTTGGACATCCGGAACCGCCAGGGCCGCCAGCGGTCCGGGCCGGGCGGCGGGGGCTCGGGCGGTTGCGCGGGTCCGGGTACGGGGGCGGGGGCGGCCGGGGCGGAACCGTTCACCCCGGCGGGCGGGCGCACCCAGCCGGTCGCGGGGCCCGCGTCCGCGGTGACCGTGGCGGCGGCGCGGACGTCCTGGGCCCGCGGGCCGGGGCCGATCGGCACCTTCGCGCCGGGCAGCCGCACCGGACCGCCCGCGTCGGGCACGGAAGCCGGTCCGGGTGCCGGTCCGGGCGCCGGTCCGACGACCGGGGGACGCAGGTCGGCGCCGCTGCGCCAGGCGGTGTCCCGGTCGGCGCCCGGCGGCTGCTGGGGCGGCGGCGGGACCGGGGCGGGCGCAGCGGGCTTCCGGCCGCCGCGGCGCTGCTCGATCATCGCGGTGGCGGAGGTCGGCAGCCAGGCCGAGGCGGTACCGCTGTCGTCGCCGCCGGAGGCGAAGAGATGGGGGGCGAGCTGGGCCTGGAGGTCGGCGGGGGTGGGCCGCAGCCCGGCGTCCATCTGCATGCAGGACTCGATCAGCGGCCGCAGTTCGCCGGGCAGGCCCTCCAGGTCGGGGCCCTCGCGCAGCAACATGAAGACCGTCTCGACGGGGTTGGCGCCGTGGAACGGCGCGTGGCCGGTGGCGGCGAAGACCAGCGTGGAGCCGAGCGAGAAGACATCGCTGGCGCCGGTGACGCTGCGCGAGTCCCTGGCCTGCTCGGGCGACATGTACGCGGGCGTGCCCACCGCGACGTTCGTCATGGTCAGCCGGGTGTTGGAGACCCCGGACGCGATCCCGAAGTCGATCACCCGGGGGCCGTCCTCGACGACGAGCACGTTCGACGGCTTCATGTCGCGGTGGACGAGCCCCGCACCGTGGATCGACTGGAGTGCCTCGGCGATACCGGCGGCCAGCCAGCGCACCGCCTGCACGGGCATGGGCCCGCACTCACTCACTATCTCTTCCAGCGAGGGGGCCGGCACATAGGCGGTGGCCAGCCACGGCACGGCGGCGCGCGGGTCGGCGTCCACCACCGCGGCCGTGTAGAAGCCGCTGACGGCGCGGGCGGCCTCCACCTCGCGCGTGAACCGGACCCGGAACAGCTGGTCCTCGGCGAGCTCCGTACGGACCGTCTTGATCGCCACGCGCCGGCCCGAAGCCGAGCGGGCGAGATAGACCAGCCCCATGCCACCGGCACCGAGCCGTCCCAGCACCTCGAACGGGCCGATCCGCCTCGGGTCGTGCTGCGTCAGCTGCTCCACCACTTGCCCTGCCACCTCCCCGTACGGGCCTCAGGAACAGAAGCCCGCGAAAACCCGCCCTGTACGGCGTCTCACCACTGGGCACCACCCGGCGGTGCGCACCCCCGATTCTTCCTGGCTGAGGCCCTGGTTGCGAACCCGGGGGCGGATCGGGGTGTCACAGCTCACTCTGCCCCCTTCTCGGACACAGGGGGCTGAAGTACGGCGAACACGGCGCCCTGATCGTCCTGGAGGACCGCCATCCGCCCGTACGGGATGTCGAAGGGCGGCGCGGAGATGCGGCCGCCGAGGCGTACGGCGTTCCCGGCGGCGCTGTTGCAGTCCTCGACGGCGAAGTAGCTGAGGAAGTAGCTGGGCATCTCCGCCGGGAACGCGTCGGTGATGACGCTGCGGCCGCCGACCGCCGTGTCCGGTCCGGGCTCGGTGCCTGCCGGGGACCACATGCGGAAGCCGGGACCGGATTCGGCCGCGCCCGGTTCGGCCGTGCCGGAGTCGTCGAGTTCGGTGCCCTGGAATCCGAAGACCTCCTCGTAGAAGGCGTCCACCCGGTCCTTCTGCCGGGTGTGGACCTCGGTCCAGCAGAAGGAGCCGGGCTCGTTCTGCTTCTGGAAGCCCTCTCGGTCACCGGCCTGCCAGAGCCCGAAGACCGCTCCGCCGGGGTCGGCCGCCTGGGCGAGCACTCCGGCCCGGCCGGCCCGGACGGGCTCGGTGATCACCTGGCCGCCCGCCTCCCTGATCCGGGCGACGGACGCGACGATGTCGTCGGTGGCGAAGTAGATCCCCCAGGCGGTGGGCATCCGGCCGTCCTGCTTGGCGGCGAGCGCGGCGACGAGCCTCCCGCCGCTGTAGGCGTCCGCGTACCGCCCTTCACCGGCCCGGAAGGTCCAGCCGAACAGCTCACCGTAGAACCGCTTGCCCGCTTCCAGGTCGGGAAGCTGCACATCCACCCAGCACGGCGCGGATCGCGCGAATGCGGCCATGGGCCCGGGTCCTTCCCTGCTCACGCGTCGCTCGCAGTCCGCGGCGGTGACGCTCGTCACAGCCAACGTAACCGCGGGTCGCGCGCATCGCGCCCCGACCGGTCCACATCGAACTCATTTTCGACAGAAGAGTTCGATGCTCACGGCATCACGGAAAGTTATCCACCGAAGTTATCCACAGGCTGTTGATAAGACTTATCGCTTCGTGGTGCGCATACGTCGAAATCCGGCCACTCCCCCCACCGCGCCTGCGGTGATCCCCATTTGCAGTCGGCCGAATCGCGCTCCGATCACCCCTCGGTAAGCTGACGGCATGACAGGACAAGTGCGCACCGTCGACGGCCGCGTGGCCGGTCGACGCGGACAGGCGACGCGGCAGAAGCTGCTCGACTGCCTCAGCGAAATGCTCAGCTCCTCACCGTACCGGGACGTCAAAGTCATCGACGTCGCCCGGAAGGCGGGGACTTCACCCGCGACCTTCTATCAGTACTTCCCCGACGTCGAGGGCGCCGTCCTCGAAATCGCCGAGGAAATGGCCAAGGAGGGCGCCGGGTTGACCGAACTGGTCGCCGGCCGCTCCTGGGTCGGCAAGGCCGGCTGGCAGACGGCCGAAGAACTCGTCGAGGGATTCCTCGACTTCTGGCGGCACCACGACGCGATCCTGCGCGTGGTCGACCTCGGCGCGGCCGAGGGCGACAAGCGGTTCTACAAGATCCGCATGAAGATCCTGAACTCGGTCACCAACTCCCTCACCGATTCGGTGAAGGAGCTCCAGGCCAGGGGCAAGGTCGACAAGGAGGTCAGCGCCGCGGCGATGGCGGGCTCGCTGGTCGCGATGCTGGCCGCCGTCGCCTCGCACCAGAAGGGCTTCACGACCTGGGGCGTGAAGCAGGCCGAACTCAAGCCGAACCTCGCCCTGTTGGTGCATCTGGGCATCACCGGCAAGAAGCCGACGAGGTAGCACAGGCGCCGACGGCCCCTTCCCCACCGGATTGCGCGCGGCCGTCCCGGGCGCCCCAGGTCCTGTCTCACCGACGGCGGGCCACGCATGTGGTCCGCCGTCGGTGCACCCGGACCGTATTCAGCCATCACCCCGACCGCGCAGTCTGAAGAGCCGGATCTCCCGATCCACCCGCGCCTGGTAAGTCGCGTACGGCGGCCAGAACTTCAGCGCCGCCCGCCACGCCTCCTCCCGTTCGACCCCCTCCAGCAGCGTGGCGTGCACCGCGACGTCCCGGCCCTGCCAGTTGACCACCGCCCTGTCGGGACCGGCCAGCAGATTCGCGGTCCAGGCCGGATGCCCCGTGCGGCCGAAGTTGCTGCCGACCAGGATCCAGCTCGGTTCCGCCCCGTTCTCCGGCATGCAGGCCAGCGGCGTGGTTCTGAGCTGCCCGCTCCTCGCCCCCGGCACGGTCAGGATCAGCCCCGGCAGCATCCGGGCGCTGAGCAGCACCTTGCCGCGCGTGAGCCGGTGCACCGTACGGTCCATGGCGGGGACGACATGCGGGGCGATCCTCGCGAACGTGCGGGTGGCGGAGACCTTCTGGATCAGCCGGACGCCGGGCGCCATCAGACGGCCACCCGTTCGGCCGGTCCCGGGGCGACGGACCGCGGGGAGGCCGGTTGCGGGTTTCCCGACGGTGACGGCGCGAACAGCCCGGCCCGCTGCGCCGCGTGGTCGCGGAGCCGGTGGACGGGGCCGAAGAGCAGCTCGTCGGCCGCGGCCCGCTTGAAGTACAGATGCGCCTCGTGTTCCCAGGTGAAGCCGAGCCCGCCGTGCAGCTGGACGGCCTCGGCGGTGGTGATCCGGAGCGCCTCCAGGGCCTGGGCCAGGGCGAGCCCCCCGGCGGCGGCCGGGTCCCAGGCCGCGTAGTACGCGGCGGAGCGGGCCGTCTGCACCTGTACGTACAGATCCGCCAGGCGGTGCTTCACGGCCTGGAAGGAGCCGATCGCCCGGCCGAACTGCTCGCGCGCCTTGACGTATTCGACCGTCCGCTCCAGCGCGCTGCCGGCCGCCCCCACCGCCTCCGCGGCGAGCAGCGCGGCAACCGGGTGCCCGGCCGAGGCGAGGGCGCCGGTGACGTCCGCGGCGTCGTCCGCGCCGAGGAGTTCGGCCTCGGTGTCGCGGAGTTCGACCCGGGCCAGCGGGCGGGTCTCGTCGAGCGAGGTGCGGCGGGCGCGGACGAGGCCGGCCGCCGTGTCCGGGCGGACCAGGAAGAGGAGCGTACGGCTGCGCGGGAAGCCTCCGGCATGGGCCGCGACCAGGAGGAGTCCGGCACTGTGTCCGTCCAGGACCTGCCCGGCCTCCCCGTAGAGCCGCCAGCCCCCGGCACCGGCGACCGGCCTGGCCTGTACGCCGCCCGCCCGGCCGCCGCCCGCCCAGGCGCCGTCGGAGGGATCGCCGGTGAGGCCGAGGGCGGTGGCGAGCGAGCCGCCGGGGACGGCCAGGGCCGCGGTCAGC
>NZ_JBEXPH010000121.1:0-26143 GCF_040611955.1 Streptomyces sp. NPDC006510
CCCATCCGCATACCTCACACACCACGGAATACAGCCATTACGGCGAACGCGTCAGGGACTTCGAGAAGGTTCACCCCAACGGGCCGAAGTCAGTATCCGGATGTTGTCTATCTCTGTCACGATGCAGCACCCTGCCACAGGGCGACGCCGAAGCCAAAGGCAATCGAGCGGTGCGGTACGGGGAGTACTCGGGCCGGGCCGCAACCTCCGCGCGGTCATGGTGCCCCCTCGTCGCCGGACTCGACGACCCCGTGGCGGGACGTCGTGCCTGGGCCCGTGACCAGGAACCGGACCCAGAGGCGATGGGCCCGTGCCTGGGTCCGTCGGCCCTCTCGCAACCGTGTTCCTCACTTCTACGCTGCCACGGCAGACAGGGGGCGAGCACGAGGCACGGGGGGTGCCCCTACCTGTTTCGTCAATCCCGGCGGCGGTGTTTACGAGGAGTTCGCTCTGGTTTTCGGGAACGGCCCGCAAAGCGGGACGTTCCCGGCGGGTCGGGTGCTGTGCGGGGAGCCAGCCTGTTCGATTTCCGCCCGTCCACTCCCTCCGGCTCTGCGGCAGTAAGGGCGTACACCTCGCCCCCCGTCGGACGCGATCACACTCACTCGACGCCCGCCGTGCCGCGTTGCGGGCGCAATTCCGCCGAACCCACGGCGACCGGTCACAGAGTTCCGGAGTCCGGCCAGTTGGACCAGTGAGTATTGGGTGAAAGGCTCGGTCGGTAGCGTCCGACGTCACCAGACGCTAGAACTTCCGCGATCTGCTGGTAGGTCTCACTCGTGCTGGGAGGTGTCTCGATATCCTCCGGCTGGTGCCATTCCTCCAGTTGCAGAACGTTCGGTAGGTCCCCGGGAATCCTTGATTGCACTTCGGCTTCGTCGGCAAGGATCAGATCCCGGTACTCCGGCACCAGCCTGCGGAACACGACTTCGAGCGGCTCGCCGGGCTCCGCCTCCACGGCCAGCGTTCGACCCCTGACAACCATGGGGGCACCACCTGCGTAGGCCTCCTGATCGTCGATCTCCTCCATGTTCTCGACACGACAGTGGATGCCCTCGTTCTCCCAGCCCGGTTCACCAGTGATCAGGCAATTCCCGTAGGTGCCCACCACATTGACGAGGTTGCCCATGCGCGGGTTGTATCCGACGGTCTCGATGATCAGGGCCCAGCGCCCCGGGTCACGGTAGAGGTGCATCCGCACATCCACTGCGTAGAAGTAACCGTTGTCGGGATGAGGGAGCTTGAACTCGGCGGCGCATTTGTCCAGTTGGGCGAGAATATCGTTCGCTTCGATCACGTCGCGGACGCTACCAGGGCTGACTGACTGTGGAGCTTGCCTCACTTCGTTTGGAGGAAGCCCTCGATGCCTGCGGTGACTTCCCGCGGCAGCTCGAGGCCCGGGACGTGCGTCTCACCGTTGAGCCGCGTGTATTTGAACCACGGGTTCTGCGCACGGAACTGCTTGTGCAGGGTGTCGTAGCTCTCCGGCTTCGGATGCGAGAACACATGCGGGGCCGGGTGGGGCTCGGTGAGCTTTTCGAGGCGGACCGTGACCCGGTCCTCCTCTCCTTGTGTTCCCCGTCGTGCTCCGGCTCGGGTGGACACCACCGTCCGTCCGACAGGACCTGATCGGCTTCTTCACCGGCCCCGCCGCCTTCGTGTGGACGCCGACGAGTGCCGCTTTCGTCCGGGGCACGGCCGTCCCGGACCGGGATCCCGAAGTCGATTCCGCATGGGAGGAGTTCTGGGTCGTGCGGATGGGCAAGGCCGCCGTCCTCCTGGAGCGGGGCAAAGCCCGGCGGCTCAGATGCTGTGCGGGCAGCCCATCGGCCGGCATGGCGGAGGTGGCGGCGCCTGTGGGCAGACGTGACGGGGCGGGAAGAGCAGGGGCGAAGCGCTTGTCAGGCAGCGAGGTCGAGGGTGCGGGGTTCGTAGAGGGTGCCGTTGCGGATCATCGCGTGTATGACGTTGACGCGTTGGCGGGCGAGACGGAGCACGGCCTGGGTGTGGGTCTTGCCCCGGGCGCGCTGGCGGTCGTAGTAGATCCGCGAGGACGGGTCGGACTTGCAGCCGATGGCGGCGAACGCGGCCTGGAACAGGGCGCGTTCGAGGAGCCGGTTGCTGCGGTGGGGAGCGTGCTCGCCGCGGATGGAGGTCCCGGAGGACTTCGTGGCCGGGGCGAGCCCGGCGTAGGAGGCGAGGTGCCCGGAGGTGGGGAAGCCGGTGCCGTCGCCGATCGCGACGATGACGGCGGCGGTGGTCCTGGCGCCCATGCCGGGCAAGGACGTCAGGAGGTGGAAAAGAGGGAGGGCCTCCAGCAGGGCGGTGATCTCCTGCTCGGTCTGACGGCGCTGGGTGTGGGCGGCGACGAGCTGGGCGGCCAGACCGGGCACGATCACGGCGCCGGCCTCGGTGCCGGGGACGACGAGTCTCTGCTCGTCGAGCGCGTCGAAGATCTCGCCGGCCAGGTGGTGTGCCTTGCGGGAGCCGTGCGACTTGAGCAGGGCCTCGCAGCGGGTGCGGCCCAGTCTCTTCAGCCTCGTCGGGGAGCCGTGCCGGGCCAGGAGGGCCTGAACGTAAGGGTAGGCCAGACGCGGACCGAGCACGCGCTCAAGGGAGGGATGGATCTGGGAGAGCAGGCCGCGCAACCGATTGGTGGCGCGGTTGACCTCGCCTGCGAGGTCGTTGTCGTAGCCGGTGAGCATCGTCAGCTCGGCCAGCGCCTCGTCGTCGCGGTCCACCGCGCGCAGCCCGCCGCGCGGGCCACTGTCAACGGGAGCGCGCCGATGTTGGCGACCTGGCCGGCCGGTGCGCGGTCCGCGGGCCGAAGGGCGCCTGCCGGGCAACAGCCGGACCGGGCACCCTTCCTGCGCCCCTGGAAGCAACCCGGTCTCGTCGCCCGTGCGAAGTCACGGGATCTCAGGGAGAAGCAGGAGGATCAGCGGAGTTCCACGGTGATGCCGACCCGGTTGAGCAGTTGGAGGACACCGTCGACATATGGTGTCTCGCCCGCCGTGTCCACGCTCAGCGAGGCGAGCGCGCACCGGGCCACCTCGGCGTCATGCCAGATCAGTGTGAACGGAGCGGGCGGCCACTCCCCGCCGCACACGCAGCCGCGCAACGCCCCCCAGCACTGGTGGTAGTGGCCGCCGGGGCCGGCGACCGCCTCGCCCAGCGCGCACACCAGCGCCGGCACATCGGTGATGTGCCGGCCGTCGAGGTGCCGCACGGGGTCGAGCAGCGGCCCGTCGGCGTTCTGCCGGGCGGCGGCGAAGGCAGCCCACTCGGCCCGGCCCTCGGGTGGATACGCGGCCCACGACCCGCGCTCGGTCGGCGGCCCCTCGAACCACGCGTCCCACACCGGACGGACCGCCGGCACCGGCCGCACGGCGGGGCCCTCGCGCAGCCACAGGTCCACGAGGGCCCCGCCGACCATTGACGGGCGGGAGGCCACGACCCCCAGGGGCATGTGCTCCTGGTGGCGCATCACACGACCGGACCGGTCCAGGGCGAGCAGGGTGACGCGATCGCCGTCGGCGCGCGAGCGCACCAGCCGCCGCTTCAGCCGCTCACCGGGTTCGCAGCCGATCAGCCGGAGCGGCGGCACGGAGGGGACGGGGCGACCGGCGTACAGGCCGTCGACCCGGCGGCACTCGCCCAGTCCGGCGCCGCCGGTGCCGTTGAACAGCCGCCAACGGGCGTCCGCGGGCCCGGTGCGGTGCCATACCGGGCCGTCGGCCTCGGCCTCGATGGTCACGTCGAGCAGCGACGCGTCGAGGGCGGAGGGGCGGCAGCCGAGCAGGACAGGGTCGAGCAGTGTCCAGTGGTGCGCGTCGTGGGCGTAGAAGGGGCCGTGCTCGGGGTCGGCCCCGGGCTCGGGGTGGTCCACGATGATGTCGAGCTGTCCGAGGCCGACGGGCTCGACGGGTCCGTCCGGCGCGAGCGACTGCCGGCGGGCGCCCTCAACGGCCTTGCGCAACCGTCCGGTCGGGGCGCAGCCCATGAGGGTCAGCCGCTCCCGGCGCGGGGCCGGTTCGACGAACAGGCCGTCGGCGTCGGCGCAGCGCGCCCACACGATCAGTTCGCCGTCCCATTCCTCGCTGACCAGCACGTACTTGAGCGGGAGTGCCCGCTCCCAGGTCCAGACGGCCTCCTCGACCAGCACCGCTTCCGCTGCCCCCTCGCTTGTGTGTCGTGCCTGCTCACCGCTCCCTCAGCCTGTCACGCCGCAGTGGCGGCGACGATGCCGGGGCCCAGCCCGAGGTGCTTCTCACCAGGTGGGCCGGCAGCCCCCCAATTCCCTTCATGACGCCAGAAGCTGTCCCGTTCCCATGTCCGGCGCGTTCTTCTCCACCAGCCACGAGCCAACCGCGAGGACGGCGACCGAGAGCGCGTGCATCACGGCGACAATGCCCCCGAGCCACACCGCGTCCCGCGGCCTGCCCCGGCCGCCCACCGGATCACCGGCGGCCAGCGACTTGCCGTGCCCGGGAGCACAGGCATGCAGCGCGCCCAAGGCCGCCGCTACGAGCAGCGCCACCGGAAGAGCTGCCCCGCGGTCGAGAAGTGAGGTCAGATCACTGGTCCAACTCCATTCCCCGGAAGTCGAGTCGGCCGGTCCGGCAGACTTCAGCGCGAGCGTGCGCGCCGGTTCCTTCGCAGTGTGCAGCCCGCCGCCGCCCAGATCGGTCACCGACAGCGTCCGGTAGGCGGGATTGATGTCCGTCAGCGCGGTGACCGTCAGCGTGATCCGGTCCACCGGGCGCGGGCAGACGAAGTGGAGCGTCATGCCGTCGGCCCGGTCCGCCCGGCAGGGGCTGCCGTCCTGGCGTACGGCGATGTGCGCGCGCAGATAGCCCGGCACATCGCCGCCGGAATGCGTACGCAGGACGGCGACGTCGTCCTGCTGCGCGGACCAGGTCGCGCTTATGGCGGAGGGGCCCGTCGTCTCGACCCTGACAACGGGTGGTGTGCCGAAGGGGTGCGCCTGGGCCGTCCTCGCGCTGCCGAACAGCAGCGCGAGGACGGCGGTCAACAGGATCAGCACCCCGGTGTGGAGTGATCGCACGGTGGTGCTTCCCCTCAGTCCCGGCGTGCGGCCGGCGCGTGGACCGTGCCGTCGTCCGTGAGCACGAATAGCCAGGCACCGCTGACGGAGAGGGCCGACGCGACGCCCGCGCCGAGGTTGTGGGCAGCGAGCTGCCGGCCGGTGGCACGGTCCAGGACGAGAAGGCGCCCGTCCCACGTCCCCACGTACACGAGCGTCCTCGTCACCAGCGGGTGCATCGTCGGAGAACCGTCCCCGGCCGAACACCCCATGGCGACCCGCCATTTGTCGTCCAGCGGGCTCTCGCCGGCCAGATAGCCGGACTTCGTCTCCCACACCGGCTTCGAGGGATCGGCCGCGCTCGTGTCGTAGGCGCGCACCACACCGTCGCGTCCCGCCACGTACGCGATGTCCCCCCAGACGGCCGGGCTGGTGAGCGGGGCCCGCCCCGGCTCGCAGTGCTGCCGCCGCCCGGTTTGGACTGCCAGGTCGCCGCGCCCGTCGCCGGGTCGTGCCCACTTACTCCGGACGCGGTGAAGGTGACCAGCTCCGCCGGGCCCGATGCGGGATCGGTGAGCACGGGCGACGAATGGCTGTCGATCTCGCCCGCAGTGTCCTTCACCCACAACTGCTTGCAGCTCGTCAGGTCCATGGCGATGACTGTGTTGCTCGACGAGGAGTGCAGGTAGGCGGTGTCCGAGCCGGGCTCGCGCACCGGGGTGCTGTGGGACTGGCCCCAGGAGGCTGCGGCGCCGAAGCCGCCGGGCAGCAGGGTGCCGGTCTTCGCGTCACGGCAGCGGACCGTGTCCCAGTCCTGGTAGACGGCTACCGTGCGGTCCTGTCCGTGGAGTGCGAAGACACTGACCGGCCCGCCTGCACGGCCGTAGCGGCGCACCGTGTCGCCGTGCTGCTCCTCACGGTCGATCGACTCCCAGGCGACATGGCCGTCCCGGACGTCCAGTGCGAGTCGAAGGCGCGGGACGCGACGATCACCTTGCCGTCCGCGATCACCGAGCCGACGTACTACAGCTTGCGGCAGAGCAGCGCGTCGGGCGTGCTGCCCTTGGCCCACGCGCCGGTGAAGGCGATGCCCGCCGCGTATTCGTCGACGGAGCACTGGCCCTTGTAATTACCGGAGGCGAATTCGCCACCGGGGTTGCCGGCCGGGCGGTTGTCGCCACGGTCGAACCACACGGTGCGGCCCGTCGTCGGCAGCGCATGTGATGCGGAGACGCACAGCACACCGGAGACCGCCTGTCCGCGGATGCTGTAGCCGGCCATGAACTGGTCCTGGGGACACTGCAACTTGGTGTAGCCGGAGGCCCAGTCGCCCTGCTGGACGTACCGTTCGTCCGTCACGACGGTGAACGCGGCTGCCGGGGCCGAGAGCCCGGGAGCACCCGCGTCCGTGCAGAGGCTGTGGCCGTCGCGGTGGGACACGCCGGAGATCCGCTGCCCGTCCGGACATACGCCCTTGCGGGCCCCCGAGTCCCAGTCGCCCTGGGAGCGCACCCGGAGGGACTGTACGGCGTCCGCGTGGTCGAGGTTCAACATGTTCCAATGCCGGCCCGTTGGCACCGGCCCGGTCTTGCCGGGCGCGGCGATCAGCCGGTTCCAGTCGGCGGTGCGCCAGTCACCACCGTCGAGAATGCCGGAGCGCTTGCCCTCGGTGTCGTAGTCGAGCAGCTTCCAGCGCCCGTGCCCGGTGAATCCGACCAGCGGCCAGTAGGCGAAGTCGGTGTCATTCGCTATCAGGTAGTCGACGAAGTTGCCGAACCAGGCGCGCGCCCGCGGGTCGGTCTCGTCGGCGCCGATGCCGAACTCGCTGATCCACAGCGGCGCGGTGTAGTGCTGCCCGGTTTCGGAGGCGACGAAGAACGCCTGCCGCTTCAGTGTCGCGAACAGTTCGTCGCGCGAGAGCTCCTGGTAGCGCCAGTCGTGCGTCTCGCCGGTGCCGGTCGCCCCGGTGTGGTTGGGCCCGGTGTAGCCGTAGAAGTGCGCCGAGTAGACGAGTTTGTTCGACGCCACGAGCGTGTGCGAGAGCGTGCGCGCCGGTTCCAGCGTCGGCCGCCAGTGCGGCAGGCCGTCCGCGGGGATGCCCTGCCAGTTGATGCCCTCGACCACCACCAGCAGGTCGGGGTTGGCCTCGGTGAGCAGTCGGTCGCCGAGACGCTGGGAGGCGGCCCACCAGTCGTGACCGTCGCCCCAGCCCCAGTTGGCGTCGGCCGTGATCGTACGCCGCACCTCGTTGTACAGGTCGGCTCCCACGACGCGCTTGTTGTCCTTGTACCGCTTGGTCAGGAACAGCCAGTCGTCCTCCCACTGAGCGGAGCTCTGGCCGGTGTTCCAGCGCTCGTTGCCGTCCAGGCCACAGCAGAAGCGTGACGTGTTGGTGTGGTTGTTGAGCACGACCGCGAATCCCTCGGCGGTCGTGGCGTCGACTACCGCGTCGAACACCTGGAGAGGGGTCTTGCCGCGGAGGCGGGGGTTCGCGGCGACCGCCGCGTCGGAGACCGGACGCTGGTCGTGCAGCAGCTCGTTGGAGAACGGAAGGCGGATGCTGTTGATGCCGAGTTCATGGAAGTCCGACAGAATGGTGGAGATGGGCGCGCGGTCGAGACCGAGTGGCATCTGGTCGGACTTCTCGGAGTCGTGGTGATTCGCGGCGACGTCGATGTCACCCGATCCGCTCCACGAGCCCTGCGCACCCTGCCAGTTGGCGGACTTGAGCTTGAAGCGGTTGCCGTCCGCGTCCACGATGTACCGGCCGCGGGTACTCAGAGGCGGCTTCCAACTGTCCGCGAAGGTGATGCCGCTCGTCGCGGCCGTGGCCGCGGTGTCGGCGTCCGGCGCGGGGGATCCGGCGGCCGGTGCGGCCGACACTGTGGCCAGCACTCCGGCCAGCAAGGCTCCAAGGAGGGTTCTCTTCACGGTGTCCTTCAGCGGTCCGGGGTCACGCCGCCCCCCTGAGGGAGTCCGTGGTGTGCGGGCGACCTGGTTGATACGGGTGTGAAGTGGAAGTGCGTGGCGCAGCGGTGGAACCGTCCGGGCCGGAGAACGGCCGAGGAGCACTCGGGCAAGACCGGCGCGGAGTTGACGCACGCGCTGCGCCAGGGCGCCTCCGTCAGCCTCAAGTGGCCTACCCCAACCGTGAGTTACTAACACGTAGGCAGTGGATGATCACCCTGGGACGGGCCGTGTCTCCAGGGCGGAACGCAGGTGCTCGTAGAGCGATTCGGGAGCCCACCGGCCAAGTGTCATGCAGGGGCGGATGTTGAGGGCGCCGGCGGCGTCACAGCCATCCGCTGCGCTGGGCCTGCAAGGCCATCTGGAAGCGGTTCGCGGCGCCGAGCTGGGCCATCAGGATCTGCAGGCGGCGGAACAGTGTGCGGCGGCTGATCCCCAACTCACGGGCGATGACATCGTCGCTCGCGCCCCCCGCGAGGAGCCACAGCAGGCGGCGGTCGGCCGGTGACAAGCCGCCCGGGCGGGTGGTGCGGCCGTGGAACGGCAGGGCGTTGTGCCAGGACTGCTCGAACAGTGCCATGAGTGCGGAGAGCAGGCCGCACGGCTGCACGATCAGCATGGTGTTGTGCACGTCCGCCTCTTTGATCGACAACGACACAAGGGCGTACGCCTCGTCGATGATCACGAGTTTGACCGGCACCGACGGCAGCACCCTGGCCTGTTCGCCAGCCTTGATGCACGGTTCGATGGCCTCCTTCAGATGGCCCGGGTGCTCCAGCGACTCCCGTGAGTACACGACACGCTGTGTCACACCCCGGGCGAGCGTGGCCAGCGCGTCGTCCGTGGCCTCGGCCAGGGGGAAGTACGGCGGGGACTCGAACTGCCGGATCTGGTCGCGGGCGCTTGCCCAGGCGCGACGAATCCTGGGGCCGATGGCGTCCCCGGTGACGACCTCGACGAGATTGTCGTTGTACGCGGCGAGCCGCTGCCGCCGGAACGACTCGAACGCGCCCCCGACGGTGATGCGCGACTCCTCGACCTCGGCCACACGGTGCCGGGCGAGGATTTCCAGGCCGGCGGTCGGCGGAACCGGGGACACCACGTCCCCGCCCTCCTCGGCGGCACTGGCCAGACCCGCGTCGACCAGTGCGCCGTAAGCCGTGGCCAGCTCCGCACCGTCCAGGCCGGCCGCGTCCGCGATCGCGCTCAGCGGAGCGGGGGCCAGTTCGAGCAGTGCCAGATAGACCCGGACCGCCGCGTGATCGATGCCCAGAAGCCGAAGGGCCTCGCCGAGTCTCGCGTTCGTCATACACCGCATTATCGACTGCTCCGGCCGGGGCCGTGGCCGATCTGTGCCAGTGGCACTCCTCGGCCCCGGGCACGCGCGGCATGGGATACCGTCCGGGAGCCGCCGACGACCGGCGGCGGCGAGGGTGCCCGAGCCACACCGGGAACAAGCCCGTCCCGTACGGCTCACTCCGCCCCTCGCCGCTGAGGACCCACCCAGAAGAAGGTGCATACCGTGGCGAAAGGCCGAAAGAACGGTCTCTACTCAGGGATCTCCGAGGAACTGTCCGCTCTGATGCGGACCGGGTGGGCGGACACCGAGCGGCACGACCTGCGGCTCGGCGAGCAGGCTCCGTACGCGGCCCGTCGCCGCGCCGCGCTCTCCGCGCGCTTCCCGGGCGAACGCCTCGTGATTCCCTCGGGAAACCTCAAGGTCCGTTCGAACGACGACAGCTACCCGTTCCGGCCGTACTCGGGCTATGTGCACATGACCGGAGACCAGGCCCGGGACGGCGCCCTCGTCCTCGAACCCCGAGCGGACGGCGGCCATGACGCCTACTGCTACCAGCTGCCGCGGGACAGCAGGGACAACGACGAGTTCTGGACCGGTGCCACGGCGGAGCTGTGGATGGGCCGGCGCCGCTCCCTCGCCGAGTCGGAGCTCGTACTCGGTCTGCCCTGCCGGGATGTCCGCACGGCGGCCGACGACCTGGCAGCCGCCTCCGGTGCGCCGACCCGGATCGTCCGGGGCGTCGACCCGTCCCTGGAGGCCGCCGTCACCACCGAAGAGGAGCGCGACGCCGAACTGGAAGAGGCGCTCAGCGATCTCCGCCTCGTCAAGGACGACTGGGAGATCGCCGAGCTCCGTAAGGCCGTGGACTCCACGGTGCGCGGATTCACCGACGTGATCGGTGAGCTCTCCGGCGCGATCGCGTCGTCCGAGCGGTGGATCGAGGGCACGTTCTTCCGCCGTGCACGCCTTGAGGGCAATGCCGTCGGCTACGGCTCGATCTGTGCCGCGGGCGAGCACGCCACGATCATGCACTGGACGGACAACGACGGTCCGGTGCGCCCGGGGGACCTGCTCCTGCTCGACGCCGGCGTGGAGACGCACACCCTCTACACTGCCGACGTCACGCGCACGCTGCCGATCAGCGGCACCTTCACGCCCCTGCAGCGCAAGGTCTACGACGCGGTGTACACGGCCCAGGAAGCCGGCATGGCAGCCGTCAAGCCGGGCGCCGCGTACCGGGACTTCCACGAGGCGTCCCAGCGCCACCTGGCGGAACGACTGGTCGAGTGGGGCTTCATCGAAGGTCCGGCCGACCGCGCGTACGAGCTCGGCCTCCAGCGCCGCTTCACGATGGCGGGCACCGGTCACATGCTCGGTCTGGACGTCCACGACTGTGCGCGGGCCCGGAACGAGGAGTACGTCGACGGCGTGCTGGAGCCGGGCATGGTGCTCACCGTCGAGCCCGGCCTGTACTTCCAGCCGGACGATCTCACCGTGCCCGAGGAGTGGCGCGGCATCGGCGTCCGGATCGAGGACGACCTGGTCGTCACCGACGACGGCCACGAGAACCTGTCGGCCGGCCTGCCGCGGTCGGCGGACGACGTCGAGGCGTGGATGGCCCGGTTCGCGGGCTGAGTACGCCGAAGCAGGGGGTCTGTGCTGGCTCCTCGCGGTGAACGGGAAGGCGACTGGCCTGGATGAAGCACCAGGCCAGTCGCCTTCTTCCACACCCGTGGAAGAAGTCAAGCCTCGTCGGGAAGTAGCTCACCAGCAGATTCCTCGTCTGCTGGTGGTACACGGCCCGTACCTGTGCTGACCAGCGAAAACGATCGCCTTGGTGATCTCTGGCTGGGACTTGGCCCGGGTTTGGCCCGGATCTTGGGTCAACGGAATGCTCGATGGGCGGTCCGCATCCCCGCCGGTCAAGGCAAGGGGGTTCACCGCGACAGCGGCCTTCATCGCCGCCCCGGATCTCGACTGCCCGCTCGGCTCGCGCATCACCCTGCCCGACGGCACATGGCTTGTGCTCGCCGTCGGGCAGCAGACCCCCGCCCCGGATCGGCACGGACGCCTCGGGCTGGCACGAGCAACAGCGCCACGGAGCGGGTAGCAACAGCCGCCATGCCAGTCGGCAACGGCGATCCGGAGCACAACCAAGTGAAGCTTCCCCCGGTTGCCGGGCGGCGAAGTCGCTGTCAGCCGAGGTGAGCGTCGAGAAAGCGCAGGACTTCAAGGTCCTCTGTGCTGCCGCCGCCGGCATGGCCGCCGTACTTCCAGATGCGAAGCTCCTTGCCGCCCGCATACGCGTCAAATGCACTGGCGACCGTCGGCGCCGGACACACTGTGTCGCGCAGGCCGGCAGAGAAGAGCGCCGGCGCTGTCGCGCGGGGGCCGAAGTTGACCGCATCCACATACGACAAGGCGCGCATCGCCTCATGTTCTCGGTGGACATGGGTCTCCAACCATTTCACGATCTCCATGTATGGCCCGGATTCCGCGAGGGTGAGTGCACGCGGGATGTCGCACAGGAACGGGACCTTCGCCACGACCGCAGCGAGATCGGGGACCAGGCCCGCGACTGCGAGCGCGACTCCGCCGCCTTGGCTTGCCCCGAAGAGCGCGACACGCGAAGGATCGATCCCGTCGAGGCTCCGCATCGCATCGACCGCACGGACGGCGTCGACAATGAGTCGGCGGTAGTAGTAGCCGGACGGGTCCGTGACGCCCCGCGATGCGAAACCGGGGACAGACGGACCCGATCCGTGGGGGTCGGCGGTGTGCCCGGGGCTGTGCACGCTCCCCTGCCCGCGGGTGTCCATCGTCAGGTGGGCGTATCCGGCCGAAGACCACAGAAGGTTGTCGATGTGCTCGCCGCGCCCATTGCCGTAGCCCACGAACTCGACGACGGACCCGGCATGTTCCGACAGCCCCTTCGGCTTGCGGAGCCAGCCCTTGACCGCTTCACCCTGAAAGCCGGAGAAGGACACGTCGAACACATCGATCGTCTTCACCGGCGAGTCGATGCGGTCGATTCGGACGTTGAGCTCGAAGCTGTGAGCCTCGGCAAGTGTCTGTTCCCAGAAGTCGTCGAAGTCGGCGGAGGAAGCCGCCTCTTCATGCTCTCGACTCATGGGTGTCATCGGGTGGGTAAGGCGGGCCTGGGTCATTTTCCGTAGATCTCCACTTCGAGAACGCGCGCATTCGTGTACCCGGGTGCCGCACATGCCTTCGTGATGTGCAACCGCACACGCTTCGTCGTGACGGGAACGAAGGAGAGGTCGTTGAAGGTCCCCACGTAGACGTCCCGATCATTGTCGGCAACTGCGGTGACGGTTTGCCACGTGGCGCCGTCCCACTGTTGCACCTCGAAATCTGCCACTTGGAATCCTCGGTTGGCCATGAACCCTGTGTGCACGCAGACCCGGCCGATTGTCTTCGCGCTCGACCAGGCGAACTCGAGGTCGTGCGGCTCGCCGGATTGGGAAACCCACCGACTGGAGTCCAGGTTGGTGATTCCGTCGACGAGCTTCGCGGTGGCGGTGCCGGCGAGGGTGGAGCTCGCTGTGATCGTCGCGTCACGTGCGACGTTCTTGAGGCGGGACGGAGCGGGGTGCGAGGCATCGGCTGACCGCACTTCGCCGGTGACGGCAACGACCTTGTAGTAGTTGTCTGCGCTGGAGCTCGTCGTGTCGACCAGACTCTGGTCCGGATGGTTGCTTGCAACGACGGTGTACGGACCGACTGGACCCTCGGCGCGGAGCACGTCAAAACCGGTCGCGGTGTCTGCCTCGACGTGCAGGCGATCGACGTTCACGGACGATCCGTTGGAAATGACACCGGCGCGGCCCGGTGCGGATTCCTGGAGACTGCCTGAGCCCACCCGGAGCACTTCGCTGCCGTCGCGGAAGAGTGCGAGCGTCGCTGCGTTGAGTTCGAAGCGATAGGTGACCTGCCGTCCGGCTGTCGGCATCGCATACGGGTCGGTGATCGCGGGGGTCGAGCCGAGAATCGTTGTCTCGCCGTTGAGCACGCGGCCGATGCTGTGCTTCGCCGTCACGAAGTCGAAAACCGCGAAAAGGTAGTTGGCGGCGTCCGAGTATCGGAGCACGAGTCCGGCCGAGCCGGACAAGGGTTGTGAGAACGCGAGTTCAGCACCGACGAAGTGGTTCGCGACAACGTCCGGACCGAACAGGGCCGTGCCGGAACCACTGATGGCGAGCCGCTTCGACATACCGATTCCGTTGGCGAGTGGACCGTCAGCCCCCGGCAGGCTCACGACCTCCCACGGGCCGTTGAGGGCCCAATCGACCGAGCCACTCTCGAGGTTCGAGCTCGCGATGCGCTTGTACGACGGCTTCCACCACACCGCGGTGCCACCATTCCCGGCAGCCGCGAGCACGGTGTGTGGCGCGTAGGGCACATCCGCACTGGGGGTCGCCACCAGGGCGTTGGATGCCGAAGACTCGCCGTAGCCGTTCACCGCATGCACCGTGAATGTGCACGCCTCGCCGTTCGCGATGCCACGCACGCGCAGGCCGATCGCGTTGCCGGCATCGATGGTGTTCTCATTTCCGACAGCACCGTGACGCACGATATAGCTGTTCGCCCCGACAACGGGCTGCCACGACACGTTGACGGAGCCATCGCCGGGCGCCGCCGCCTCAAGAAGCGGGGCGGCGGGTGCGGTGAGGAGCACATGACAGGGTTGTGACGCTGTGCCTTGTCGCTTCTTGGCCAGTGGCGCAACGGTGAACGCATAGGCCTTGCCCAGCGCAAGCCCGGCGAAGGTCGCTTCGGTCTTCCTCGTCACTCGACGTCTCACAACGGTTCCGTTTGCGTCCCGGCAGAGTACGAGATAGTCACCGGTGCCGAGGGCCGGGGTCCATGCCACTTTGACGCGTCTGCCGTGCGGCTGGGCGCTGAGGATGTTGGCTCCGTTGCGAGTGACGAGAGCCGGGTCAAGGCTTGTGCGGGCCCGCTTCCAGCGCACCCTCATCACGCAGTACGCCGGCACCGCCACGACGCCGGATGCGCTTCCTTCGGTCATGACGATGGAGCCCGGCGCGGCGGCTGTGTTCTCTGCACGGGGGTCGTCCGAGCTTATGAACAGAGTGTCGAACGGGCCGGGCAGCGTCACGCCGCCCCACTGGAGAGTGAGCGAATGCGCGGTGGCCGACTTGTTCGTGATCACGAGCGAGTCGTATCCGTCGAGTCCGACATACGCCTGCGTGTGCACGGCCGGGACTGTTCCACCATGCTTCGGCACGGTGACGACAGCCTCGGAAGTGGAGGTGGCGAGTGTGTGTGAACTCCGATTGATCGCGTCGAGGCACACGGCGAGGGCCAGCGCAGAGCCGTGTCTGACGATCCCGTACTCGAAGCCGGCGGTGTCCAGAGTCTCGCCGCGTTCGTAGACGGACTTCATCGTGTCGAGGTAGGGCTTGGTGAAGGTGGTGCCGAACTGCACCAAGCCGTGCAGCATGACTCGATCGACATTCTGATGCGCCGAGAGCCGTGTGACGAATTCAGCTGCGAAGATCCCGTTGTACAGCGTGCGGATGATTCCGGATGTTGACAGGGAAGTCATTGTGCTCGGAGTCGAGTTGAACTCGCTGACGAACACACGCATGTCCGGGCGGCCCTTGGCGAGGTAATAGCTGTCGATGTAGGAGTTCGTGCGGTCGGCGAGTCGGGTGTTGAGGTCTTTCGCGGCGTCGTCGAACGTGCTGTATCGATCACCGCCGCCGTACATGTGGAAGGAGATCCCGTCCCAGTACTTGTCCGGGTAGGCGCCCAGCGCCTGATCCCACGCCGGGGCCTCGCCTTGCGAGAACATGACGTTCACCTGGGCGGCGGGATCAACCGCCTTGATGGCGTCGTAGTACGGCTTCATTCGCGTGGCGTAGTCCGTCGCGTCCATGAAGAAGGTCGGCAGCAGCCACCCTTCGTTGCTCAGCTCGAATGCCGCGACCCTGATGTTGTTGGCCAGGCAGTAGCCGGCGACTGCAGCGGCGGATTCCGGGGTGTCGGTGAAACCGTTGATGATGATCACTGTGTCGGCCTGAACGTCGTCGAGCAGGGCCTTGTAGCCCGCGAGGCGATGCAGATCCGGCTTGGCGCCGATGACGTGTGCATCGTCCTGCGACGTGTCGAATGCTGTCATCTTGCCGAAGAACTGTGCGGCCCATTCCGGGCGCACGTCACCGCTGCGAAGGTCGAAGTAGTCCGAATCCGTGCCGGAGGGGTACCGGAGCGTTCCGGCGCGGAGCTCTCGCGCAAGACTCGCTGCCTGCGGGTCCGCGAAATTCATTCCGACCACTTGGAAGTCCGGGTTGTAGCCGCCGAAGTTCGGCGCAAGCGGGGTAGCAGTACCCGGGTCGATGCTCACGGTGAGTGGCTCGCCGGCGCTCGCGTCCGCCGCGAACGCACGCCCTGGCGCTCCATTCACCGAGATGAGTGCCGCGCCGGCCCCCGCCAACCCTGCTTTGATGACTGTTCTGCGTGATGCTTCCATGATCTCGACTCCCTTGTCTCGAACAGGTGTTGATGCGCGGCGGTGCTGCCGACTCGGCTGAGCCCTGGCCCGCACGAGCCGGCCGGGCGTGCGGCCGGGGCTGGGTGCAAGCTGGGCTGCGACGGAGGTGTCAGGATCTTCGTGCAGCCCAGCTGCGTGATGTGGAACTTGCGGCCCTGCTGCTGAGCTTTCGCATTGCCGTCGGGTGGTGACGACCATGGGTGATCCCTGCGGTATGCGGGTGGGATGCCGTATGCGGAGGGTGGTCCGCAGGCCCTGCGTTCCGCTCGGCCGGTGAAGGTGCCGAGGATCTCGGATGCCCAATTTGCGGTGCTGGAGGAGGAACTGGGCAAGGGCCCGGCCGCCCGTGGCCTCGAATGTCGGTGGTGGACCTCGGGCCGGGTCCAGGCGGTGATCGACCGCCGTTTCCGGGTGACCGTGTCGGTGACGATTGTGTGGCGGCTGCTGAAAGGCCGGGCTGGTCGTGGTAGGCGCCGACGCGCAGGGCTCTGGAACGGGACGAACAGGCGGTGGACTTGTGGGAGAGGAGGTGAGGCCGCAGGTAGAGCGTCGCGGCGGCGCTCGGTGCCTGGACCGACTACCGCGACCTGCTGCTCCGCGCGCACATCCGGCTCGGCGGACCGGCCGTGGTGGTCGGGACAACTCCAACACCCGTCGCACAGCCTGCGTGCAGAAGTACGCGGCCGAACACGACCGGCTCGGCGTCTTCCAGCTGTCTTCTTACGCGCCGGACCTCAACCCCGTGGAGGGCGTCCGGTACTTCTTCGGGGCGGCACGACGGCGAACTCCGCCTCCGGGGACCCGGGCCACCTCACCCGGACGCTGCACCGAGGCCTCAGACCCGTGCGACCCCAGCACCCACTCGTCGACGTCTGCGTGGCCGGGACCGGACTGACGCGCACAACACCGACACCACACTCGAAACCTCAGGACTTGGCGCGCGAGAAGTTCTTCGCGTCGATCTGACCGGCATCCACGGCATCCTTGAATGCGTTGTTGTAGGTCTTCGCGACGGACTTGAGCCCCGAATCGATGTTCTCGGTGCCGAGAATCAGGCGCGCGAGGGAATCCCGGAAGTTCTCACCCTGCACGTTCAAGAGTGCCGTCGGAGCGACGAACCACGCTTCATCGGACTTCGACGGTGCATAATCGGCGTACTGGGGCCAGGTCGCGGCTGCCTTTGCGGTCGCGGCCGCATCTTCACGGATCGGGAAGGTCAGCCCAGTCTTGCCGAGTTCCGCGTTGAGATCGGAACCGATGAGCGTCTTGAGCACTTCCGCGGCGTCCGCCGCGTTCTTACTCCCAGCATTGATGGCGTAAGGCGTGCCCGCGTTCATGGCCTGCCGGACCGGCTTCTCTTTGTCCGGAGCCGGCACTGCGGAAGCAGCCCAATCGACCTTCGTCGCGTTGGTCTCGTTGAGCACCCCGACATCCCAGGAAGTGGAGATGAACATCGCGATCTTGCCGTTCGAGAACGCCGCCCTCATGGCGTCGTTCTCCAGCGAGCTTGCTCCCGGGTATGCCCATTTCTTGGCGATGAGTTCCCGGTACAGCTCAACACCGGGCTTGTACTTCTCGCTCTGATACTCCTGTGCGTCCACGTTGAAGATGCCCTTGCCCGTGAGGTCTGCATCGCTGTTAGTGACGGCGGGGTCCAGCATCCAACTGGCCCAACCGACCCACTTGAGCGGGAGACCGAAGCAGTACGCGCCTTGGCCGCTTGCTTCGATGGCCGCACAGGTCGACGTCACCTCGGAGAAGGTTGTCGGCGGCTTCTTCGGGTCGAGACCGGCCTTGGCGAAGAGGTCCTTGTTGTAGGCGAGTCTGGTCGTGTCGGCGGTGGTGGGAACCGCATAGATCTTGTCGTTGTAGATGTACGGTGACGGCTTCTGGAGCGCGCTCTCGTATGCCGCCAGGTCGTCACCGCTCAAGACATCGTCGAGCGGCTTGAGGAACCCTGCCGGGGCCAGCACCTGCGCATTCGAGGCATCGAAGACATCGGGGCCCTTGCCGGTCTTGAGTGCCAGCTGGAGCGCGTCGAGGTAGGAGTCCGAAGCCTGAACCGTAACCTCGATCTCGGTGTCGTTATCCTTGCCCCACTCCTCGAGGAAACTCTGGATCGCCTTGGACTGGGCGCCGTTCTGAATCCACACACTGACCGCCTGGTCGGATGATGTGGTACCGGAGCTGCATGCGGCGAGAAGAACCATTGATGCGCCGGCCCCTGCAACTGCTGCCCAACGCGTGAAGTGCCGTGTTCTCATTGCGTGATTCCTTTTGGTGTGCCTTGCGGGATTGTCCGGACGAATACTTGAGGGCTTGGCCCTGTACGCCCGGGGGTGAGTATCGCCACGCTGCCGACAGCGCCGAGGCTGATGGCGACGAACGCGAAGATGATGACGAGCTGGGGTGGGCAGATCGTGAAGATGATCACGGAGGCCGCCCAAGGGGTGAGTGCGGCGACAGTGCGGATCGGCCGGGTCACGGCCAGGACTCCGATCTGCCGAACAACCTCTGCCGGCGTGGGTGCGGTGAGGCATGCGACGGGGGCGACCACCATCAACACGGCCGTGACAGCCGTCGCGGCCAGAGCGGCGCCGGACGCCGCGGGGCCTGCCCCGCTTCGTGCCAGCCATGCAAGGCTCAGTGTCAGCGCACCGGGTATTCCGATGAACGCCATGGCGAAGATGGTCGTCGTGGCCCGGTTCCACAAAGTGGACAGGAATCGCCGCCAGCTCGGTCCGTCGCCGTCCAGCAGACGTGTTGCACCGTCGTAGAGTGCCACCGTTGCGAAGGGGATGGTGACGAGAGGCAATGAGCACAGTGCCCAGAGCACGGTGAGCCAGGCGAGCGAGCTGAAAATTGAGCACGCTCTGGCGATCCCGCCGACGATCACTGAGCGATTCATCCCTTGACGCTCCCCTCGGTCATCCCCTGGATGAAGAAGCGTTGGAAAGCGAAGAAGAGGATGACGATGGGCACGACGATCAGCATCGCTCCGGCAAGCATCAGGTCGTACGCCTGTGTGCCCTCCGAGGTGCTCCTGAGTGCGAACACGCCCACCACCAGTGTCCTGAGTTCTTGATCGCTGATCGTGAACACATACGGGATCTGGAAGTTGTTCCAGGCCTCCTGGAATGCGAGGACCCCGGTCGTTGCCAGAATCGGGCGCATCAGCGGCAGTGCAAGCCGCGAGTACACCCCGAAGAGTCCGAGGCCGTCCAGCCGGCCGGCTTCCTCAAGCTCGATCGGCAGACTCTCGCAAAATGCTCGGATGAGGAACACGTGAATGATCCCAATGCCGGAGAGTTCGACAAGAATGACGCCGAGGAGGTTGTCAACGCCCAGGATCTGCGCGATCTCGAGCCGCGGATAGAGAGTGGCTGTGCCAACGCCGACGAAGAGCGTGAATGACATCACGGAGAAGATCGCACGATGGAAGGGCACGGCTCGTCTGGCCAGGAGGTAGCCGAGCATGGAAGAGGCGAAGATGTCGATTCCGACAACACCGGCTGCAACGACCACAGAGTTGAGGAGGTACTGACTGAAGCCGCCCTTCTCCCACGCGCGCACGTAGTTGTCGAGCGTCCATGTGGTCGGGAAGAGCTGTGAGCCACTCGTCAGAATCTCGGCTGACGGTTTGAACGACGCGAAGAACGCATAGACCAGGGGGACGAGCGTGATGATCGCGACCGCGGTCAGGAACAGGTAGACAAGCAGTCGCAGTGCGGCTCTTGAGTTTTTCCGACGACTCATCGCTTGCCCTTCTTGGCTATTGCGGTCTTGTCCCGTGCCGCCCTGTCACGGGACACCGCCATGTACCCGAGTGACACGATCGCCGCAATGATGCTGGCGACGACGGCGAGTGCAGACGCATACCCGTACTGGCTCCCGCGGTCGGTGCCGAAGAAATAGTCGAAGAGGTAGGTGTACATGACGTCGGTCTGACCGGCCGGCCCACCGTCGGTGAGCGTCTTCACGAGGTCGAATGAACGAAGGGAGAAGACGATGGAGAGCACGACGACAACGCGAGTGATGGGCGCGAGCAGCGGCAGTGAAACATGCCGGAACCGTTGGATCGCATTCGCGCCGTCCAGTTGGGCGCTCTCCAGAAGCTCTTTCGGTACCGTCTGCAACGCAACGAGGAAGAACACCATGTTGATTCCGAAGTTCGACCACACGCCGACGAGTATCAGGCTCCCGAGGGCTGTCCCCTGACTGCCCAGCCAATCGACGTCGGTCGAGATCAGGTTCAGCGCTTGGAGTATCCCGTTGATCACCCCGTTGTCGGGCCGAAGGAGAAAGTAGAACACGATGCCGATGATGGCAATGGAGATGACATAGGGAAGGAAGAAGAGTCCCCGAAACAGCCCCATCCCTCTGATCCCACTGTTGAGCACCGTGGCCAGAAGCAATGAGAGCGGAATCCCGATCACGATCTGTCCGACGGCGAAAACCAAGGTGATCAGAACCGCCTGCCACCAGGACTGGTCCTTGAACATGAGTTGGTAGTTGTCCAGGCCGATCCACTGGGGTGACGTCACGCCGTTGTACCGCGTGAAGCTCAGGAACACCACATACGCGACGGGAAGCAACGCGAACAACACGAGTGGGATCAGCGACGGCAGCGCCATGAAAGTGCCAACGAGGCGTTCCCGCGACTGCCACCGTGGGCGCCGCGATTGGGGCAGCGCGGCGGCCTGACGTTCGTCTTCTCGACTGCCGGCTCTTGTCTTCGTCTTGGCTCTGCTCACCAGAGTTCCACCATCGCACTCCCTGCGAGACGGGCGAAGTACTCCGCGGCGTCCCACGTTCACACGGTCCGACTCAGCACCGCGTCGTCGGAGGTGCGGGCGCAGCCGCAAGCAGGAAACGGCTCGAGCGGCACTGCCCAGTTCTCGTCTGATCGCGCTTCATCGCCCCGATTCCGCCTGATCTGATGCGTAACAGAAAATCAGCAGGAGCAAGCAAAGTCAAGGTTCGAAACTTGGGGCGCAGCCGTTAGTGTCGAGGTATGGCAAACGAACCGAGGCGACCAGTGCGCCAAGCCGACATCGCCCGACTTGCCGGCGTATCCCAAGCGACCGTGTCCTCCGTGATCACTGGCAGTGGCGATCGATACGGCATCGCCCAGGAGACTCGGGACAAGGTGATGGCTGCGGTTGAAGCACTCGGCTACGTGCCGAGCGCCGCGGCCCGTCAGCTGCGAGGAGCACGTAACCGGCTCATCGGCGTGCACACTTTTGAACCGATCTTTCCCATTAGCCAGATGAACTTCTACCACGAGTTCCTGGTCGGGATCGAGGAGCAGGCGGTGCTCGATGGCTACAACCTGTTGCTCTTCACTGCCACGGACAGCGCGACAGGGAGGCGCCCCCTCTTCGTCAAGGGCGCTTCCCAACTCTCTGTTGCCGATGGGACGATCCTGCTCGGTCTCGACAGGGAGCGAAGCGAACTTGAGCGCCTGGCGGAAAGCGGCTATCCCTTCGTTCACATCGGTCAGAGAACGATCGAGGGTGTCGACATCCCGTTCGTCAGCCCCGACTACGAGGCGGGTGTGTACAACGCCGTCGAGAACCTCATCACGCTCGGGCACACCGAGATCGCCTACCTCGAGGACGACGTGAGATTCGAGGCGACCACAGCGAGGCGCGAGGGGTACCAGCGGGCGATGGCACGGCACCGACTGCGCGCCCGTGTGGTTGAGACCGCGCAGCATGACGCCGCTTCCTTCGACTTGCGTGGAGCGACCGCCGTGTTCGCCGAGGAGTCTCCGCAACTGCTTTGGGTCACCACGCTCGCTGAAAGTCAACATCTGGCGATTCCTCGTGACCTCTCGGTCGTCGCGCTTTCGGAAGCAGCCAGCGACACAACAAGACAGTGGACAACGCTCGCGGCACCCAGACGGCGGCTCGGCGCGGAAGCTGTGCAACTTCTCGTGAGCGTCCTCGACGGGGTCGACAGCCCGACGCACCGATTGCTACCGTGCCTCCCGCTCAAGGACGACACGCTCGACAAGCCTCGGGGTTGACGTACGGGCGATCTCCCGCGCGCCGCCAGTTGTTGGCGTACGGACTTTCCCGCCCAGTTGTGTCCGGACGAATGTCCCCAGCTGCCAGGCCGCTTCACTCTCTCGCCCGTCTACCCTGAGGCGGTTCTTGAGCCGGCAGCTGGGGCTGTTGACGGAGATCGCTTCGCAGCGGTGCAGGATCTGGTCGAGAATCGCGGTGGCGAGGGCTTCGCCGCCGAAGACCTGGCCCCCACTCGCTGACGTCGTGTTCGACGTCAGGATGATCGAGCCCTTTTTCTGACGTTTCGAGATCACCTGGAAGGCCAGGTTCGCCTTTGCCTCCTTCGAGGGGCTGGTAGCCAACCTCGTCGCCAACCAGGACGCTCGGCCGCAGGTAAGCGCCGAGCTTGTTGTTGGTCAGCCGCCCGGTGGCCTGGGCGGCCTTGAGGTTGCGCACCATGTCGTCGAGACCGGTGAAGTAGCTCGGTACCCGGCCCGGCAGGCCGCGAGGACGACGGCAATGTGCGTCTTGTCGACTCCGGGCGGCCCGAGCGGGGCGGCGTTCGCCTCGGCCTCGACGAACGAGAGGGTGGCCGGGTCCACGGCCTGGCGCGGGTTCAGGTCGGGCTGGAGAACGGCCGTGCTCATCGAGCGTCTTGTGGTGCGGCAGCCTCGACAGCTGCAGCCCTGCCGGAAGCGGCGGTCGTCCTTCACGGCGAGTCCCCCGGAGAGCACCGGGTCGAGGAGTTGAGGTAGCCCACGTTCCCCTCGCCCGCCCGCCGGGGTGTGTTCGTTGATCGATTCGGTCAGGCGCGGCGGGCCGAGCCTGCCGGCCGTGCTGGGGATTCGGGTGCCGACCAACTCGCTGGGGACGTTTCCCCCGTGCTCGGGTAGGTGGTGAAGGGGCGGGACCGGTCAGCTCGTCATAGACCAACAGTGGGCGGCGGCCGACTTCGACGACACGGACACCGCGGCCGGCTGCTGATGCATGGCCAGCAGTGTCTCGCCGCTGCTGTCGGGAACGGCCGAGTGGAGCATGATCTGCGCTTTGGTGGCCCGGATCTCAACCAGTTGGCGGGGGCGGACGCGGCGGGCGGACGCCGCGTGGTCGAGGGCCGCCCGCTCGCCGACGATCTGCTGATGAGTCCTGTGTTCCCGGGCTTGCCGCTGCGGCGCCCAGGCGGCGAAGGCTCGGCCGGACAGGACGTGGTCGCGGACGATGAGGACCTGCCGTTCGACGCGGCCTCTGCCGGTGCCAACGTCATGTGGAACGAGCAGACCTTCGGGATCCCGGCATGGGCGAGGATCTCGCCCTCGTCACCATCTCCGAGGCGATCTCCGACAGGTGGATCGTCCCGGACTCCAACACGCCACGGAAACGGCGCAGTTCCGACCAGCGATGCGGGGCCAGGCCATCGCAAGCTCTTCCACCACCCGAAACGACCAAGCAGCGGAGTGCCGACCAGGAGGACGCACCACATCAACAACTGCCACTTTTCGGGCGTTCGCAGGTGGGGACCTTCATGTGTACGTAGACGCCAGTCACATGGAAACGCGAAGAGGGAGGCGATTCGTGCTCGCCGTGGTCTAGTCTGATACGCATCAGTAGAGAAACTGATGACGCCAGGAGGAGTCAAAGACAGTGACGTCGACACAAGCAGCCCATCACCACAACCGACGGGACACCCGTGAACCCCTTACCGATCCTGTTGGCAGGCGGCCACGTGTCGAAGGGGAAGACCGTTGAGCGAGCGGGAGATCTCGGCGGACGTCGCCATCATCGGCGGTGGTCTCGGCGGAGTTGCCGCGGCCCTGACCGCCACCGCCCTCGGACGGACAGTCGTGCTCACGGAGGCAACGGATTGGCTCGGCGGCCAGATGACGTCACAGGCAGTCCCGCCTGACGAGCATCCGTGGATCGAGACCCGCTCAAGCGCCACGTACCGCATCCTGCGCAACCGCATTCGCGACTACTACAAGCGCGCCTACCCATTGAGGGCGAACGCAGCAGCCGACCCGCTCCTGAACCCCGGTTTGGGCTTCGTCAGCGACCTCTGCCATGAGCCGAGAGTCGCTGTCGCCGCGATTGACGAGTTGCTGGCCCCCGCGCGCGCCGCAGGTCGTCTCACCGTGCTCCTCCACCACGAACCCGTCGCGGTCGAGGGTGACGGCGACCGCGTGCTCTCTGCGACCGTTGCGGATCCGAGCGGGAACAGGGTCGTCATTCGCGCCCCCTACTTCATCGACGCGACGGAGCTCGGCGATCTGCTCCCCCTTGCCGGGATCGAGCACGTGATCGGGGCCGAGAGCCGCGACGACACCGGTGAACCGAACGCTTCGGCGCGCGCGGACCACCGCGACCAGCAGGCCCCTTCGTGGTGTTTCGCACTTGAGTACCGGCCGGGTGAGGACCACACCGTCGATCGTCCGGAGCGTTTCGAGCACTGGAAACGCCACCGTGATTCGTTCTGGCCCGGCCCGCAGCTCTCGTGGACCGATCTTGATCCTCAGACCCTCGAACCACGCGTCCGACGCATTTTCGACGGGGACCCTGACGACGATTCGCAGAAGGACCTCTGGCGCTATCGCCGAATTCTCGCCAAGAGACAGTTCGAGACGTCCTTCACCGGCAACGATGTGACGCTCGTCAACTGGCCCCAGACCGACTACTGGGAAGCCCCGCTCATCACGAGTGACTCGGCCGTCGATGCGACAGCCATGGAGCGGTCCAAGGAGTTGTCGTTGTCGTTCTTGTACTGGCTGCAAACCGAGGCGCCTCGACACGACGGTGAGACCGGTTACCCCGAGCTGCGCCTCCGCCCCGACATCATGGGCACAGCCGACGGGCTGGCCAAGGCCATCTACATTCGCGAATCACGGCGGATCGCCGCCGAATTCACGGTCTTGGAGCAGCACATCGGGCTCGATGCCGCCGAAGGGCGGGGCTCCGCGATCTTCCACGACACTGTGGGAATCGGGGGATACAGAATCGACCTGCATCCGACGGCCGCCGGCCGCAGCTATGTGGATGTCGCCTGTCACCCGTTCCAGATACCGATGGGCGCATTGATCCCGGTGCGGGTGCGAAACGTGCTCGCGGCGAACAAGAACATCGGCACGACACACGTGACGAACGGGGCATACCGCCTCCACCCTGTCGAGTGGAGCATCGGCGAGGCCGCGGGCGCCCTGCTCGCCTATTGCATCGCCAACGGCCGGACGCCGAGCGCGGTGAGATCAAGCGAGAGTCATCTCGCCGACTTCCAGTCCCTGCTCACCACCCGGCTCGGCATTCCGCTCGCGTGGCCGGATGACATCAGAACGAGGAACACACGATGACGAAGGGCGTGCGCACGACGATTCCCCTCTCGGACTCCTGGACGGTGAGCAGGGAGCCTGCGACCCACTCGGGAGCCGGTATCGATGTCAACGACGTCCCCGCCACCGTTCCCGGGTCCGTACACACCGATCTGCTCGCGGCCGGGCTCATCGCCGACCCATACATCGGCGACAACGAGCGCCTGACCGACTGGATCGGACGCAGCAACTGGATCTACCGGTGCGAGCTGCCCGCGGTGACCGCGGAGAACGAGCGCGTCGAGCTCCACTTCCAGGGTCTCGACACTTTCGCTGAAGTGCGGGTGAACGGCACCGTGGTCGGACAGACGACATCGATGTTCACGAGCTTGCGCATCGATGTGACGAACAAGCTCACGGGCAACGCGGACCTGCTCGAGGTGCGCTTCGAGTCACCCTACGCGCGAGCGCTCGCGCGCTGCGACGAGATCGGGCCGCTGCCGAATCCCTACGACGAGCCGTACCCGTTCATCAGGAAGACCGCGAGCAACTTCGGCTGGGATTGGGGCCCGACACTCGTCACCGCAGGAATCTGGAAGCCCGTTGCAATTGAGATCTGGAGCGCAGCGCGGATCGGAACGGTCGCTCCCACCATCACAGTCGAGGACGGCGTCGGCGCGGTCGCCGCTCAGGTGGAGCTGCTTCGCCAGCCGGGCGCCGACTCCGCCGGGCTCAGCCTCCTGCTCGAGATCGGCGAGAGTGTTCTGTCGCTCCCGGTGAACGATGTCGAGAACGCCGTCACCGTTCGGGCGGAGGTTGCGTCGCCGGAGCTGTGGTGGCCACGTGGATACGGCGAGGCCGCGCGCTATGACCTCGCCATCACCCTCGTGGGGGGGGGGGGGCGGCCCCGCCGGCCCCGGGGGGGGGTGAAAGGGGTGCCCCCCGGGGGTGTGGTAAAGGTAAAAGCCCACCCAGGGTATACGGTGA
>NZ_JBEXPH010000122.1:0-25957 GCF_040611955.1 Streptomyces sp. NPDC006510
GCTACGGGGCGGACGCGGCCGGGGAGGCGGGTGCGGCCGGCTGTGCGGGGGAAGCGGGCGCGGCCCCGGCTGCCGGGCTGCCAGCCCGGTCCGGGCCCGAGCCGAACCCGGGGGCCGGGGGCTTCGGCTTCTCCGCGGGCTGCTTCTTCCCGGGCGTGGCTGAGGCCGCCGCGGGCTTGTCGGGCTGCGGGGCGGCGACTGGCTGGGCCTCGTCTGGCAAGAGCGCTCCTCGTGCGGATCCGGGTACCCGGAGAGGCCATCGTATCGACCCTGCGGCCGGTCCTCGCCCGGGGACCGTGAGACTCCTGACAACGCGGAACGGGCACCCGGTTGTTCCCGGGTGCCCGTCCTTGGTGCCTGCGAGTGTACCGAGCCCGTCACGGGCCGATGGTCCGAGCGCCGGCCAGGCCCGAGGAGAAACAGCGGACCCGCCGTACGGCCACAGACGCCGTTCAGACCGTGAGGGCGGCGAGGCACACCGCCTCCTGCTCTTCTCCCGTCATGGCCGCAGGTCACTGCGGGCAGACCTGACCGAGGTCAGGTGAAACCTCAGTTCCAGCGCAGAAGGGCTGCCCCCTTGACCTTCATCTCCTTGTTGGCGGCGACGTTGCCCCACGGCACCGTGATCTGACCGCTCTTTCCGCAGCCGGCCTTGTACGAGGTCTTCTTGCCCTTGGCATTGAATCCCTTGACCTGCACACATATGCTGCCGCCCTTGAAGACCTTCCAGCCGTAGACCATCTTCATGCCCTTGGCACCGAAGTGGGCGCAGCCGTCGTTGAGCGTGCTCCACTTCCCCGGGATTGACCCTGCATTCTTCCAACCCATGCAGACGCCCTTCGCGCCCAGGGTGGTCGGCGCGGGCGCGACTTTCTGGCTCGCACTCGCAGGAGCGGCGCCCGCAGCGATTGCTGCAAAGGAAAGAAGGGAAACCGCCCCCGTGGCGATCTTGCGTGAAATCCTCATGCGGTTCCTCCGTTGAGATGCCTGGTCAGTGACATCAGGAAGATCCAATCAAGTAGGTCATGCTGTGCGAAAGCGAATGTGAGCCATTACTTCGCTGATTCTGATACGCACATGCGAATCGGGTGTCCAGTAGAAACTCTGAACACCCGATTCATGTACGCCGCACTCACACGTGGATGAGAGCCTCCAGCGGAGCACCCGCCAGGGCCTGCTCCATGCGGGCACGTCCCTCCAGGAAACCGAGCTCCATGAGAACCGCTACGCCCGCGACCTCGGCACCGGCCCGCCGGATCAGCTCCAGCGAGGCCTCGGCGGTGCCACCCGTGGCGAGGATGTCGTCGATGACCATGATCCGGTCGTCGGTGGACAGGTCCTCCGCGTGGATCTCGATCTCGGCGGTGCCGTACTCCAGCGCGTACGCCTGGCTGAGCGTGGCTCCGGGCAGCTTCCCCGCCTTGCGCACGGGTACGAAGCCGAGCCCGGCCCGGACCGCGACCGGGGCCGCCAGGATGAAGCCGCGCGCCTCCAGGCCGACGACCTTCGTGGCGCCGTGCCGTGCGCACAGCTCCGCGAGTGTGTCGGTGAGGGCCGCGAATGCCGCCGGGTCCGCGAGCAGCGGGGTGATGTCCTTGAACAGCACACCCGGCTTCGGGTAGTCCGGGACGTCGCGGATCCGGCTGAGCAGGAGCTCGCGGGTGCTCTCGGTGGTGCTGGTCATCGACGCTTCCCCGGGGTCCGGCCGTGGCCCCTGGGGGGCTGCTGACGCTGGCCGACGACCGCGGCGGCGGGTGCGGCGTCCTGTGGGAAGCCGTCGTCCGACGGATCGTCCTCGGCGGACTCGCCCTTGGCGGCGGCTGCCGCGCGCTTGGCGAGGATCCGCTTCTTCAGGGCCTTCATCTGCGGGTCGCGTTCCTTGAGGTCGGCGACGAGCGGCGTGGCGATGAAGATCGAGGAGTACGCACCGGCGGCGAGGCCGACGAAGAGCGCCAGGGAGATGTCGTTCAGCATGCCGGCGCCGAGGACACCGCCGCCGATGAACAGCAGACCGGCGACCGGCAGCAGGGCCACGACGGTGGTGTTGATGGAACGGACCAGCGTGCCGTTGATGGAGCGGTTGGCGATCTCGCTGTACGTCCACCGGGTCTGCTTGGTGATCCCCTGGGTGCCCTCCTTGAGGCTGTCGAAGACGACGACCGTGTCGTAGAGGGAGTAACCGAGGATGGTCAGCAGACCGATCACGGTGCCCGGGGTGACCTCGAAGCCGACCAGGGCGTAGACACCGACCGTGATGGTGATGTCGTGGATCAGTGCGACCAGGGCCGCGATGGCCATGCGCCACTCGAAGGCGATGGCCAGGTAGATCACGACGAGGACCATGAAGATGCCGAGGCCGGTCCAGGCCTTGTTGGCGATCTGCTCACCCCAGCTGGGGCCGACCAGGTCGGCGGCGATCTTCTCCGCCGGAACGTTGAGGTCCTCGGAGAGCTTGTCCTTGATCTCGTCGGACTTCGCGGTGTCGACCTCGGTGATCTGGATGCGCAGACCGCCGTTGCCGAGCTTCTGGACGATCGCCTGGTGGCCGGAGGCCTCCGTGGCCAGGTCCTCCGCCTTGGCGACGGTGACGCTCGTCTTCGGGGTGGTGAAGACGGCACCGCCCTTGAACTCGATGCCCATGTTCAGGCCGCTGACCGCCAGGCCGACGATGGCCGTGATGGTGATCAGGATCGAGATCCCGTACCAGATCTTGCGCTTGCCGATGAAGTCGTAGCCGACCTCGCCTCGGTAGAGACGGGCGCCGAGAGTGCCGAGTCGCGACATCTCACGCCTCCTTCGGGTCAGTGGGGGCGTTGACACGGCGCGAACGGCGCAGCGGCGGCTTGGCGCCGAGCCGCTTCGGGTCCAGGCCGGACCACGGGTGGCCGCCGGCGAAGAACTTCGTACGGGCCATCAGCGTCATGAGGGGCTTGGTGAAGAGGAACACCACGACCACGTCGAGCAGGGTGGTGAGACCCAGCGTGAACGCGAAGCCCTGGACCTTGCCGACGGTGACGACGAAGAGCACCGCGGCGGCGAGGAACGACACGAAGTCGGAGACCAGGATGGTGCGCCGGGCGCGCGGCCAGGCCCGCTCGACGGCCGGGCGGAGCGTGCGGCCCTCGCGGATCTCGTCGCGGACCCTCTCGAAGTACACGATGAAGGAGTCCGCGGTGATACCGATGGCCACGATGGCGCCGCAGACCGCCGGGAGGTTCAGCGCGAAGCCGATGGCCGGGCCGAGCAGCGACATGAGCGTGTAGGTCAGGACGCCGGAGACCAGGAGGCTCAGGAGCGCGATGAGCGCGAGGCCTCGGTAGTAGGCCACCAGGTAGATGACCACCAGGGCCAGACCGATGGCACCGGCGATCAGACCGGCCTGGAGCTGCTCACCGCCGAGCGCGGCGGTGACCGTGGTGACGCTCTGCTCCTTGAACGAGAGCGGGAGCGCACCGTAGGAGAGCACGTTGGCCAGGTCCTCGGCGGACTGCTGGGTGAAGCTGCCGGAGATCTGGGCGTTGGCGCTCAGTGCCGTGCGTACGGAGGGCGCCGAGACGACTTCACCGTCGAGCGCGATCGCGAACTGATTCTGCGGCGGCTGCTGCTGAGAGAGCTGGCTCGTGATCTTTTGGAACTTCTTGGCGCCGTCCTTGGTGAACTCCATCTGAACGATCCACTGACCGCTTGTCTGGTCGATCGCCGCCTTGGCGCTGTCCACGCCCGTGCCGGACACCTGGGCCGGGCCGAGGACGTACTTCGCATCGCCCTCGGAGCTGCATGCGACGACCGTGTCGGTGGGCTTGGCGCCCTGTGCGGCCTTGGCGCGGGACGCCTTGCTGGAGCAGTCGAGCTCCGCGAACTTCTTCTGCAGCTTGGCCGCGGCGGCCTCGTCGGCGGCGGAAGCCGACGGCGTGGCGTCGGCCTTCGGGGTGGTGCTCGCCTTCGGGGTGGGCGTGGAGTCGGCCTTGAGGGCGCCGGTGACCGCGCGGCCCTGGGTGGTGGCGCTCGCGCTCGGCGTCGCCGAAGCCTTCCCCTTGTCCGCGGTGGGGGCGCTGGGGCTGCCGGACGGGGTGGGCTTGCCGGACGACGAGGCGCTGGGCGTCGGGGTGGGCGTGCCCTGGGCGACGGTCAGCACCGGCCGGAAGTAGAGCTTGGCGGTGGTACCGACCTGCTCACGGGCCTGGGCGGAGTTCGTGCCCTTGGGGATGTTGACGATGATGTTGCGATTGCCCTGGGTCTGGACCTCGGCCTCGGAGACACCCAGACCATTGACACGGCGCTCCATGATCTCGACCGCGGTGTCCATGTTGGTCTTGTTGATCGCCGATTCCTGGCCCGGCTCGCTCTTCGCCTCAAGCGTGATCGAGGTGCCGCCCGCCAGGTCGATACCCAGTCGAGGGGTCGGCTGATCGGCCAGGAACATCCCGCCGGTGAGCGCGACCATGGCGATCAGGATCAGAGCCAGGGAACGCCCTGGCCTGCCCTGACCGCCGGCCGGCCCCCGGCTCTTCTTCGGTGCTGCCACCTTCTCGTTTCTCCCTGTCCAACCGCCCCGCGCCGGGTACGCGCCCGAGCGGCCACGAAGTGTAGTGGGGACCCACCCCCGCAGAAGACCGCACGGTCCGGGGAATGCCGGATGCCGGTGGGCTCACGGCATCCCCGGGCGTGGGTTACTTCGCGTCGGCCTCGCCGTCGTCCTTGCCCTCGGACTTCTTGCCGGACTCGGCGTCCTTCGGCTCGGCGTCGTCAGCCTTCTTGCCCAGGTCGATCCGGGCGTCGTCCGAGGCGTCCTCGTCGGTGTCCGCCTCGGTCAGCGAGGAGGCGTCGTCCGGCACGACCGTGCCGTCGAGGTCGAGACCGGTCTCGTCGTCGCCGTGGACGATGCGGTTGTACTCCGCGTCGTCGAGGACGGCGCCGATGGCGTTCTTGGCGTAGATGGCGTGGACGCCGGGCGCGATCTCAAGGAGAACCGTGTCGTCGTGCAGCTCCTTGACGGTGGCGTACATGCCCCCGATCGTCCGGACGCCGGTGCCGGGCTGCATCTCGTTGCGCATCTGGGCGGCGGCCGCCTGCTTCTTCTTGGCGGACCGCGTCATCAGGAACATGGCCCCGATGAGCACGATGAAGGGGAGGAGAGTCACGGGATTCACGGGACGAGTTTCCTTCGCACGACCGCGTTGGAAGGCGGCCTGTATCTACGGGGGTGGGTACACCGACCCTTAGGGGCGGCATCGGCGGAGTCTAAGCGAGTCCGCATCGATGGAACAACGCCCGGAGTCGCGCCGTGGTTCCTGCTCCGGTCAACCTGTGACACATCACGCCCCGAACAGGCCCTGTTGTCCCTTTCCGCCTTGCTGCGGAGGTACGAGACCCAGATGGGTCCAGGCCGCGGGCGTGGCGACCCGCCCGCGTGGCGTCCTGGCCAGCAGTCCTTCCCGGACCAGGAAGGGCTCCGCAACCTCCTCGACGGTCTCGCGCTCCTCCCCCACGGCGACCGCGAGGGTGGACAGCCCGACGGGTCCGCCGCCGAAGAGCTTCAGCAGGGCGCCCAGCACCGCGCGGTCGAGCCGGTCCAGGCCCCGGGCGTCGACCTCGTACACCCCGAGGGCCGCGGCGGCGACCGGGCGGTCGATCCGTCCCTCGGCCTTGACCTGGGCGTAGTCCCGGACGCGGCGCAGCAGCCGGTTGGCGATACGAGGGGTGCCGCGGGAACGACCGGCGATCTCGGCGGCACCGTCCGTGTCTATCTCCACGTCGAGGAGGCGGGCGGAGCGGTGGATGACGCGCTCCAGCTCGGTGGGGGCGTAGAACTCCATGTGACCGGTGAAGCCGAAGCGGTCGCGCAGCGGCGGCGGCAGCAGTCCGGCCCTGGTGGTCGCACCGACCAGGGTGAAGGGCGGCAGTTCCAGCGGGATGGCGGTGGCACCGGGGCCCTTGCCGACGATGACGTCGACCCGGAAGTCCTCCATCGCCATGTAGAGCATCTCCTCGGCCGGCCGCGACATGCGGTGGATCTCGTCGAGGAAGAGGACCTCACCCTCCTGGAGGGAGGAGAGAATCGCGGCAAGATCACCCGCATGCTGGATGGCGGGACCGGAGGTGATCCGGATCGGCGCGCCCATCTCGGCCGCGATGATCATGGAGAGGGTGGTCTTGCCGAGGCCGGGGGCGCCGGAGAGCAGGACGTGGTCGGCGGTGGCGCCGCGGGCCCGGGCCGCCTTGAGGACCAGGTCGAGCTGTTCGCGCACCTTCTCCTGGCCGACGAATTCGTCCAGGTCCTTCGGCCGCAGCGCCGCTTCGACCGCGGTGTCCTCACCGTCCGCGTCGGCGTGGACGAGGCGCTCGTCGAGCCGCTCGTCGGTGTCGGGTCCGGTCTCGTCCCAGTTCATTCAGTCAGTCCCGCCTCGGGTGTTTCGGTGCCGTGCGGTGCCCGGCCCGGCGTCGGGGGTGTCCCCCGGGGTGTCGCGCTCCGGTCAGCGCGCGCGGTTGAGGGTCTGCAGTGCGGCACGCAGCAGCTGCGGCACGGGGGCCTGCCCGCGCTCGGCGATGGCTGCCTCGGCCTGGGGGGCGACGGCGGTGACCGCCTCGTCGGCCTCCCGGGTGGCGTAGCCGAGGCCGATCAGGGCGGCCTGCAGCTGATCGCGCCAGGAGGAGGTGACGGCGGTGCCGATGCCCTGCCGGCCGATGTGCGCGCCGACGGGCTCGCCGAGTCTGTCCTTCAGTTCGAGGAGGAGTTTCTGCGCGCCCTTCTTGCCGATGCCGGAGACGGCGGTGAGCGCCTTCTCGTCACCGGTGGCGACCGCGGTGCGCAGGGCGTCCGGACTGTGGGTGGCGAGCATGGCCTGGGCGAGCCGGGGCCCGACCCCGCTGGCGGTCTGGAGCAGCTCGAAGACCTGCCGCTCGTCGTCGTCGGCGAAGCCGTAGAGGGTGAGCGAGTCCTCCCGTACGACGAGGGAGGTGGCGAGCCTGGCCTCCTTGCCGATCCGGAGGGCGGCGAGGGTGTTCGGCGTGCATTGGACGGCCATGCCGATGCCGCCGACCTCGATCACGGCCGTGGTCGGGGCGAGTGCGGCAACGGGGCCGCTGACGAAGGCGATCATCGGGGGACCTTCCGGACGGGAACTGCGGGTGTACGGGGAACGCGCCGGCCGCGGTCCGCGGCGGCTGCCGCGTGTGCCTGCTGGAGGCGGTTGACGGCGGGGGCGCGCCAGATGTGGCAGATGGCGAGGGCCAGGGCGTCGGCCGCGTCGGCCGGTTTCGGCGGGGCGTCGAGCCGCAGCAGCCGGGTGACCATGGCGCCGACCTGTGCCTTGTCGGCGCGGCCGCTGCCCGTGACGGCCGCCTTGACCTCGCTGGGGGTGTGCAGGGCTACGGGAATGCCGCGGCGTGAGGCGCAGAGCATGGCGACGGCGCTGGCCTGGGCGGTGCCCATGACCGTACGGACATTGTGCTGGCTGAACACCCGTTCCACGGCAACGAATTCGGGCCGGTGCTCGTCGAGCCATTCCTCGATGCCGCGCTCGATGGCGACCAGCCGGTGACCGAGCTCCGCATCGGCCAGGGTGCGGACGACGCCCACGCCGCGCATCGTCAGGGGGCGGCCGGCGACGCCCTCGACGACGCCGACACCGCACCGGGTCAGCCCCGGGTCCACACCCAGTACCCGCATGGATGCCCCCTCCGTACCGATCGGTCAACTGTTCCCGCAGGCTATCGGCTCGCACTGACAATGCGACGGGCCGACGGGGTGTGTCCCCGTCGGCCCGTCCCTGAAGGCTGTGCTGAGCGTGGCTCAGGCGTCGACCTTCTCCATGACTTCGTCCGAGACGTCGAAGTTGGCGAAGACGTTCTGCACGTCGTCGCTGTCCTCCAGCGCGTCGATCAGCTTGAAGATCTTGCGCGCGCCTTCCTCGTCCAACTCGACCTGCATGGTGGGCAGGAAGTTGGCCTCGGCGGAGTCGTAGTCGATGCCGGCCTCCTGGAGCGCGGTGCGGACCGCGACCATGTCGGTGGCCTCGCTGACGACCTCGTACGTGTCACCGAGGTCGTTGACCTCCTCGGCACCCGCGTCGAGCACGGCACCCAGGACGTCGTCCTCGGTCAGCTCGCCCTTGGGGACGATGACGACGCCCTTGCGGTTGAAGAGGTAGGAGACCGAACCCGGGTCGGCCATCGAACCCCCGTTGCGGGTCATCGCGACACGCACGTCGGACGCGGCACGGTTGCGGTTGTCGGTGAGGCACTCGATGAGCACCGCGACACCGTTCGGGCCGTAACCCTCGTACATGATCGTCTGGTAGTCGACTCCGCCCGCTTCGAGACCGCCACCGCGCTTGACCGCGGAGTCGATGTTCTTGTTCGGTACGGAGCTCTTCTTCGCCTTCTGGATCGCGTCCACGAGGGTCGGGTTTCCCTCGGGGTCCACACCGCCGGTGCGGGCCGCGACCTCGATGTTCTTGATCAGCTTCGCGAAGAGCTTGCCGCGCTTGGCATCAATCACGGCCTTCTTGTGCTTCGTCGTAGCCCATTTAGAGTGGCCGGACATCTGCCTTCTCCTTCGCGTCACCAAAAACGATTCGAACCCGAGAGATCCTACCGGGATCGAGTCAGCCGACTGCGCGCACCATGTCCACGAACAGCGCGTGAACGCGATGGTCTCCGGTCAATTCCGGGTGGAATGACGTAGCCAGGGCATTTCCCTGACGCACGGCGACAATATGGCCACCGTGCTCCGCAACGACCTTGGCCTGCGCGCCGACGGACTCCACCCAGGGGGCGCGGATGAACACGCCCTCCACGGGGCCGCCCTCGATGCCGGCGACCTCGACGGCCGCCTCGAATGACTCGTTCTGCCGCCCGAAGGCGTTGCGGCGCACGATCATGTCGATCCCGCCGACCGTCTCCTGGCCCGAGCGCGGGTCGAGAATCTTGTCGGCGAGCAGAATCATTCCGGCGCAGGTGCCGTAGACGGGCATTCCGTTCCGTACCCGCTCGCGCAGCGGTTCCAGCATGCCGAACAGGGAAGCCAGCTTGGACATCGTGGTGGACTCACCACCGGGTATGACCAGGCCATCGACCTCGGCGAGTTCCTCGGGACGCCGGACCGGCCTGGCCAGGGCGTCAGCCGAGGCCAGGGCGATCAGGTGTTCCCGTACGTCGCCCTGGAGAGCCAGGACTCCGATCACAGGGGTGTCGCTCATCAGTGATTACCAGCCACGGTTGGCGTAGCGCTCGGCCTCGGGCAGGGTGTCGCAGTTGATGCCGACCATGGCCTCGCCCAGGTTCCGTGATGCGTCCGCGATGATCTTCGGGTCGTCGTAGAAGGTGGTGGCCTTCACGATCGCGGCGGCGCGCTTGGCCGGGTCGCCGGACTTGAAGATGCCGGAGCCGACGAAGACACCCTCGGCGCCGAGCTGGCGCATCAGCGCGGCGTCGGCGGGGGTGGCGACACCGCCCGCGGAGAACAGCACGACGGGCAGCTTGCCGAGCTCCGCGACCTCCTTGACCAGCTCGTACGGGGCGCGGAGCTCCTTGGCGGCGGCGTACAGCTCGTTGTTGTCGTAGCCGCGCAGGCGGGCGATCTCGTTCTTGATCTGGCGCAGGTGGCGGACCGCCTCGACGACGTTCCCGGTGCCGGCCTCGCCCTTCGAGCGGATCATGGCCGCGCCCTCGGCGATCCGGCGCAGCGCCTCGCCCAGGTTGGTGGCACCGCAGACGAACGGGGTGGTGAAGGCGAACTTGTCGCTGTGGTTGACCTCGTCGGCCGGGGTGAGGACCTCGGACTCGTCGATGTAGTCGACGCCGAGGGACTGGAGGACCTGGGCCTCGACGAAGTGGCCGATACGGGACTTCGCCATCACCGGGATGGAGACGGCCTCGATGATCTCCTCGATCATGTTCGGGTCCGACATCCGGGCCACGCCGCCGTCCTTGCGGATGTCGGCCGGCACCCGCTCCAGGGCCATGACGGCCACCGCGCCCGCGTCCTCGGCGATCTTCGCCTGCTCCGCGTTGACGACGTCCATGATCACACCGCCCTTGAGCTGCTCGGCCATGCCGCGCTTGACGCGCGCGGTGCCGGTGGCCGGGGAGTCTGCGGACTGCGGGGTGGTGGGAAGCGTGGACATGGATCGACCTCACTCGGAGAAAAGGTTGCTGAAAAGCGCTGCTTGATGCAGTGCTGAGCAAACTCTCCGGGACCAGTCCACTGCAAGGGCCAATGGAAGGCCGGTGGATCGTTTTGAACGCGTACGGGACGAGATATGGCCCCCGTCACGTGTGAATGCGGCTGTCCGGTCAGCTGACAGGGCGGTCCGCCAGGGCCACCGGGGGTTCGTCGTCCATCTCGAAGGCCAGCGGGAACGGGGCGTGTCCGGCCAGCCGGAACCACCGCACCTTGCGGTGCCGGCGCAGCGCACGCGCCGCGCGCACCGCGTCGTTGTGGAACCGCCTGGCCATCGGGACGCGGCGCACGGCGGCGGCGAGTTCGAACGCCGCTTCCTCACCACCGGGGATCTCCTTCACCGCCTCCACCTGCGCCGCCTCGCCGAAGACCGCCCGCAGCGCGGCACTCAGCTCGCTCTCCGCGACCTCGCGCTGCTCCTCCTCGGCCTGGCGGGCGGCGTGCGCGGCCTCGTACAGGACGATGGACGCGGCCGGGTCGAGAACACCGGACGTGGCCAGTTCCTGGGTGACCGACGCACGGCGCAGAAGTTGCGCGTCGAGGGCGGCCCGTGCGGCGTCGATGCGGGTGTGCAGCCGGTCCAGCCGTCCGGCGGTCCAGCTGAGGTACATACCGATCGCGACGATCGCGACGGCGATCCAGATGAGGGTTTCGATCACGGGCGGCAAGGCTACCGTCGAGGCACGGACGACGTGGCCGCCCGGCCCCGGCCCCCGTATCCGCCGGACACGGGCCTACTCCCGCGCCAGCCCCAACCGCGCGCGCAGGCCCGTGCGTTCGTCGGCCGCCACGGAGGCCGCGCCGTCCGTCACCGTCTCGTACACCGCGAGGATGTCCGCCCCGACCGTCGACCAGTCGAACCGGCGCACATGCGCGGCGCCCCGCTCGCGCAGCTCCGTACGCCGCTCCGGGTCGCCGAGCAGCCGGATCGCCGCCGCTGCCAGCGCGTCCGCGTCCTCATTGGCGAAGAGTTCGCCCGCCGCGCCCTGGTCCAGGACCTGCGCGAACGCGTCCAGATCGCTGGCGAGGACCGGAGCGCCGGCCGACATGGCCTCGACCAGGATGATCCCGAAGCTCTCGCCCCCGGTGTTGGGCGCGACGTACACATCGACGCTGCGAAGCAGCCGCGCCTTGTCCTCGTCGCTCACCATGCCGAGGAATTCGACCCGCTCGCGCATCGCCCCGGGCAGCGAGGCGACGGCCTCCTCCTCGTCGCCCCGGCCGGCCACCAGCAGCCGGGTGTCCGGGCGGGCGGCGAGGATCGCGGGCAGCGCCCTCATCAGGACCGGCAGGCCCTTGCGGGGCTCGTCGATGCGTCCGATGAAGCCGATCGTGCCGCCCTCCCGGCTCCCCCCACCACCCTCGACCGGGCTTCGCGCCCCCTCCGATTGCCACTCGGCCTTGGGCTCGGCGGCGGCGAAGAAGCCGACATCGACCCCGTTCGGAATGACGACCGCGTCGCCGCCCAGGTGCTCGACCAGGGTGCGCCGGGCGTACTCGCTCACCGCGATGCGCGCGCTGATCTTCTCCAGCGCGGGCTGGAGGATCGGGTAAGCCGCGATCATGGCCCGGGAGCGCGGGTTGGACGTGTGGAACGTGGCGACGATCGGCCCCTGCGCGGCCCAGCAGGCGAGCAGCCCCAGCGACGGCGAGGTCGGCTCGTGGATGTGGATCACGTCGAAGGTGCCGTCGTGCAGCCAGCGGCGCACCCGGGCGGCCGACAGGAAACCGAAGTTCAGCCGGGCCACGGAACCGTTGTACGGGACGGGCACGGCACGGCCCGCCGACACCACGTAGGGCGGGAGCGGTGTCTCGTCGTCGGCGGGCGCCAGCACCGACACCTGGTGTCCCAGCCGGATCAGGTGTTCGGCCAGGTCACGGATGTGGAACTGGACACCGCCCGGTACGTCCCAGGAGTACGGGCAGACGATGCCGATCTTCACGTCCGGTCCTCCCGGGTATCCAGATCGGCGAGCCAGAGCCGTTGCAGCATGTGCCAGTCCTCCGGATGGTCGGCGATTCCTACGGCGAAGGCATCGGCCAGCGCCTGTGTCATCGAGGACGTCTTCTCCGTACGGTCGCCCGACTCGGGCATCACGACCGGCGGGTGGATACGCGCCTTCATCACGGGCGTCTCGTCGTAGCTGAGCGTGACCGGCAGCAGCAGCGCCCCGGTCTGCTGGGCCAGCAGCGCGGGCCCCGCGGGCATTCGCGCGGTGTCGCCGAAGAACGTCACCTCGACGCCGGAGGCGGACAGATCGCGGTCGGCGACCAGACAGACCAGCCCCCCCGCGCGCAGCCGCCTCGCCAGGGTGCCGAAGGCCGCGCCGCCGCTGTGCGGCAGGACCTCCATGCCGAGCCCTTCGCGGTAGGCCACGAACCGGTCGTACAACGTCTCGGGCTTGAGCCGCTCGGCGACCGTGGTGAACGGCACCTTGAGGTCGGTGGTGACCCAGGCCCCGGCCAGGTCCCAGTTCCCCAGGTGCGGCAGGGCGAGGATGACACCGCGGCCGGCGTCGAGACCGTCGGTCAGCCGGTGCGCGTCGGTCACCGCTATGGACGCCTTGATCCGCGCCGGGCTCCAGGTGGGCAGCCGGAACGACTCCATCCAGTAGCGCATGTACGAGCGCATCCCGGCCTTGGAGAGCTCGGCCAGACGGGCCGGTGACGCCCCGGGCACGACCCGTGCCAGATTCGACTCCAGCCGCAGCACGCTCTTGCCGCGCCGCTTCCACACCTGGTCGGCGATGGTGCGGAAGAGTGCGCGGGCGACCGGCTCCGGGAGCTTCCTGACGGCGCTCCAGCCGAGCCCGTACAGCCCGTCGGTCAGCCGGTCCCGCAGACCGGTACGCGTGTCCCCCGGGTCGTCGCTCACTGGGCGGTCCCGCTCCCACGCCCCGCGGCAGCGGCCTCGGCCGCGTCGGCCTCCGCGGATTCGCGGCGCACGGTCACGACCCGCTGCACCAGCGTCACCAGGCTGCCCACGGCGACGATCCACAGCGCGATCGGCAGCAGCACCTGGATCCCGGGGACACCGAACTTGTCCAGACCGGCCAATCCGGCCGCGACCAGCGAGATCACCAGCCGCTCGGCGCGCTCCACGAGACCGCTGACCGCGACCGGCAGTCCGATCGACTCGCCGCGCGCCTTCGTGTACGAGACCACCTGGCCGCTGGCCAGGCAGAAGATCGCGACCGCGCAGAGCACGTTGTCGTCGCCGTTGCCCGCGTACCAGAGCGCGAATCCGCCGAAGATCGCCCCGTCGGCGACCCGGTCCAGCGTCGAGTCGAGGAACGCGCCCCAGCGGCTGGAGATACCGGCCTGCCGGGCCATGTTGCCGTCGACGAGGTCGGAGAAGACGAAGATCGTGATGACGATCGTGCCCCAGAAGAACTCCCCCGTCGGGAAGAAGACCAGCGCACCTGCCATCACCCCGGCCGTACCGATCAGAGTGACCGCGTCGGGGCTCACGCCGAGACGGAGCAGCAGCGCGGCGAACGGTGTGAGGACACGCGTAAAAAATGCACGCGCGTACTTGTTCAGCATGGCCTTCCCGAGGGTCGGTGGGCCGAGCGGCCCCTTCGGCCACCGGCTGGCCCATCGTAGTCACGCCCGCCGGACTCCACCGTCCGGGCACCCGGCCTCGCGCGGCGGCGTGCCATGTATGGACGCGACCTGGCCCGAGTGGAAAGCTCGAATTACCGCGGGCGTCGCCGTAGCCGCCGCGGCGGCTCCCCAGTGCCCGTGCATCTCTCCCCCACATCGCGTCGGCTTTTCTCCGCTTCGCGCCACTACCTGGGAGGCACGCATCATGGGCGACAAGGCTCACGCACACACCGGGGCCGCCGGCAGGGCAGCGACGGCCGGCCGGCCCTCATCCGTACGGAATGTGGTGCTGGTCGGCCACAGCGGCTCCGGAAAGACCACGCTCGTCGAGGCCCTCGCACTGGCCGCGGGTGCGGTCAACCGGGCGGGCCGGGTCGAGGACGGTGCCACCGTCTCCGACTACGACGAGATCGAGCACCGCCAGCAGCGTTCCGTACAGCTCTCCGTGGTCCCCGTCGAATGGGACGGGTACAAGATCAATCTGCTGGACACTCCCGGATACGCCGATTTCGTCGGGGAGCTCAGGGCCGGTCTGCGGGCAGCGGACGCGGCCCTGTTCATCGTCTCCGCGGCCCAGGAGGCCGACGCGGTGGCGGGCGCCACCCGCGCCGTCTGGGAGGAGTGCGCGGCCGTCGGCATGCCGCGCGCCATCGTCGTCACCCATCTCGACACGGCACGCACCTCGTTCGACGAGATGACCCGGATCTGCGGCGAGATCTTCGGCGGTGACGACCCCGATGCCGTGCTCCCGCTCTATCTGCCCGTCCTGGGCCCCGAGGGCGCCGACGGGCACGCCCCGCTCACCGGGCTCACCGGGCTCCTCACTCAGCGGATCTTCGACTACTCCTCGGGCGAGCGGCAGGAGAACCCGCCCGCGGAGGCACAGCGGCCGGCGCTCCAGCAGGCCCGCAACCGGCTGATCGAGGGGATCATCGCCGAGAGCGAGGACGAGACCCTGATGGACCGCTACCTCGACGGCGCCGAGATCGATATCAAGACACTCGTCGACGACCTGGAGCGCGCCGTGGCCCGAGGCGCCTTCCACCCCGTCCTCACCGCGGCCCCCGCCGCCGGGGGCGCCCGGCAGGGCATCGGCACCGTCGAGCTCCTGGACCTGATCACCGGCGGATTCCCGACCCCGCTGGAGCGCCCGCTCCCCGACATCACCCCGCTGCACGGGGCGTCGCGCCCGGTCCTGACGTGCGACCCGGACGGCCCGCTCGTCGCCGAGGTCGTCAAGACGGCTTCCGACCCGTACGTCGGCCGGGTCTCGCTCGTACGCGTCTTCTCCGGCACCCTGCGCCCCGACGAGACCGTCCAAGTGTTCGGCCACGGCCTCACCGACCCCGGCCACGAGACCCGCCCCTTCCACGAGGCCGAGGTACGCGTCGGCGCGCTCTCCTCCCCCTTCGGCAAGCAGCAGCGCCCGCTCACCGCGTGCACCGCGGGAGATCTGGCCTGCGTCGCCAAACTGGGCAGCGCCGAGACCGGGGACACCCTGTCCGACCGGGACCTGCCACTGCTGATGGACCCCTGGAGCACGCCGGACCCGCTGCTGCCGCTCGCCATCGAGGCCCACAGCAAGGCGGACGAGGACAGACTCTCCCAGGGGCTCGCCCGGCTGGTCGCCGAGGACCCGACCATGCGCCTCGAACAGAATCAGGACACCCACCAGGTGGTGCTGTGGTGCCTCGGCGAGGCCCACCAGGATGTGGCACTGGACCGGCTGCGCAGCCGCTACGGCGTCCAGGTCGACGCCGTGCCGCACAAGGTGCCGCTCCGCGAGACCTTCGCCGCTCCGTCGACCGGACGGGGCCGGCATGTGAAGCAGTCCGGCGGCCACGGCCAGTACGCCATCTGCGAGATCGACGTGGAGCCACTGCCTCCGGGCTCGGGCATCGAATTCGTCGACAAGGTGGTCGGCGGAGCGGTGCCCCGCCAGTTCATCCCGTCCGTCGAGAAGGGCGTGCGCGCCCAGGCCGCCCGCGGAGTCGCGGCCGGACATCCGCTCGTCGACGTACGCATCACTCTGCGGGACGGCAAGTCCCACTCGGTGGACTCCTCCGACGCGGCGTTCCAGACCGCGGGCGCGCTGGCCCTGCGCGAGGCCGCCGCGGACACCCGCATCCAGCTCCTCGAACCCGTCGCCGAGATCCAGGTGCTGGTCCCCGACGACTATGTCGGGCCGGTGATGAGCGATCTGTCCGGGCGGCGCGGCAGAGTGATCGGAACCGAACAGTCCGGCCCCGGCCGCACCCTCGTACGGGCCGAGGTACCCGAACTGGAGATCGGCAGGTACGCGGTCGACCTGCGCTCCCTCTCCCATGGCGCCGGCCGGTTCGACCGGGCGTACGCCCGGCACGAAGCCATGCCCCCGCAGCTCGCCGAACGCATCCGGGGACAGCAGGAGAACAATCCGAACCACTCGTGATCAGCCATGCCGCCCGCCTTTGTCCACAGGGGCGGGCGGCGCAGCGATCCGGACGATACGCTTTGGTCCCAGCTCAGAAGGTGTGCCGGGCACGGCAGTTGGGAAACAGCCGCAGGAGCAGTTCCTCGGCGGCGAGTGGGGGCGACAGTGGCCAGCGACGGATTCGATTTCTCTCCCGGAGCGCAGATCCCGCTCCAGGGTTCGGGCGGACAGGCGGTGGCGACGAATGCCCTCGCCTCCGCCGCGTACCGCGACAGCCCGGTGGAGAAGATCCTTGACGCCAACAGCGAGTGGCACAAGTCCGAAGTCAAGGTGGGCCGTTCCAAGCTCTTCAAGTCCGACTACTTCAAGCCCAATCTTGGCGAGGCATTCTCCCGCGCCGTCCAGGAACGCATGCTGGGCGGCGCCCGCAAGGCCCTCATCCAGTCCTTCGGGACCGACCCGCAGACCGTCGTCGAGCACTGCCTGTCCGCGAGCCGACTCCGCAAGAGCCGCGACACCAAACTCACGGCCGTCACGGCCCTGTTCGGCTTCCTCTTCCTGCCCGGCATGATCCTTTGGGTCCTCGCGTTCCGTCTGCGCGACGCCCTCGGCAACACCAAGGACAAGGCCCTCTCCGCCGTGGGCAGCGCCCTGCTCCCGATCATCGGCATCGTGGCACTGATCTTCCTGGTCAAGCTGCCGCTCAACGGGATCCTGGCGCTCTACGTCCGCGCGATGATGGTCGCCCCCGTCATCGGCTGGTTCCTCGCCAGACGGATCGCCGAGTCCTCCGCCAAGGACATGCGCGCCCGTTGGGAAGGGCTGCTCTCCGGCGGCGGCGTCATCGCCAGGATCCCCGAGGCCGTGCCGAAGAACCCCAACGAGACCTCCCGCGAGGCGCTCCGCCAGGGTCTGGAGAAGCTCTCCGCCGAGCAGCAGTCCAACTCGGTCTTCTACGCGGGCCCCAAGGGAATCCTCGGCATGGGCACCCGGTGGGGCAGCTGGCAGCTCGCCGAAGAGCTCGTCTCCAAGGAACCCGGCAAGGAATTCCACCAGTTCCGCAGCTGGGACCTGATACGGGCCATCCACGACCAGCTCAAGGTGCTGGAGCGCGGCCCGCTGAACACCGGGGGGTTCCCCACCCCGTCGGTCACCCACTGGATCGTCTCCCCCGTCGGGGAGAACGCCGACTCGGTCTCCCGCCCCGACGGCGAGGACGTCGCCACCTTCCAGGTCAAGCCGCACGAGATACAGCGGATCTGCAACCACCAGCAGTTCGGCAGCGGCGACCGGCACTATCTGGGCGTCCAGTTCACCCTCTGGGAGGGCCAGCTGGTCATCACGATGATGATCACTGTCACGGTGCTCCACGAAACCCTGCGCATCGAAGTCACCGGACATGCGCTCGGCCCGGTCCACTCGCTCTTCACCAGCAAGCCCGCGGCCAAGACCAAGACGGTCAACAAGACCGTCCGGTTCTGGGAGACCCGCGACATCACCCTGCCGCTGGTCGAACCCAGCGAGGTCGTCCGCCTCGCCCTGCGCGCCCCGTTCACCTGGTACCCGCCGCTCCTGGACTACCTGGGCGGCAAGATCGCCCTGCCCGAGCCGTTCGGCCTGCGGCACGCCTGGGCCGAGAAGCCGTGGCGCCATCGCTTCATGGCGGACGACGCGATGCGCGCCGCGACGCCCGTACTGCGAGCCGTCCACAGCGCCGCCCTGCGCGTCCTCCAGGAGCACGGCGTCGACATCGAGCGCTTCGACAACCGCTCGATGGTGCTGAGCGGCCTGGTACAGGACCCGACCCCGCGCAAGGCCGACCTGTACGACGCGTAGGCGGACGCCCGGGTGGACGGACGCCCGGACACGCGAAGGCCGCCCCGGCAGGAAACAGAAGCCGGGGCGGCCTCCGCGGAAGCGGCAGCCGGGATCAGCCGACCGGCCAGGCGTCGGCCAGCATCTTGCGCGTATCGGCGAGCAGCTGCGGCAGCACCTTCGTGTGCCCGACGACCGGCATGAAGTTGGTGTCACCGCCCCAGCGCGGCACCAGATGCTGGTGCAGATGGGCCGCGATACCGGCCCCCGCCACCGAACCCTGGTTCATACCGATGTTGAAGCCGTGCGCCCCCGAGGCCGTCCGCAGAGCCACCATCGCCCGTTTGGTGAAATCGGCCAGCTCCATGGTCTCCGGGCCGTCCAGCTCCGTGTAGTCGGCGACATGCCGGTACGGCACCACCATCAGATGCCCGCCGTTGTACGGATACAGGTTCAGCACGGCATAGACATGCTTGCCACGCGCGACGACGAGCCCGTCCTCGTCCGAATTCGACGGGATCCCGCAGAACGGACAGCCATCGCCGGCCTCCGGGCCGGTCGGCTTGTTCTCGCCCTGGATGTACGCCATCCGGTGGGGCGTCCACAGGCGCTGGAACGCGTCGGGCGTCCCCACTCCGATCTGCTGCTCCGGCTCACTCGTCATGGCGATCAGCATATTGCTTCACTCCCGGGGCGCGTGTCGCCGGGGCCGCACCCGTCGGCGGACAGCGATGCTGAGGCGATGAGCGACCGGTCCGCCGACTCCGCCCCCCTTCACCTCCGGCGCTGGGAGCAACGCACGGAGGTGCCGCTCTTCGGCGTCTCGCTGCTCTTCCTGCTCGGCTACGCGGTCCGTGTCCTCGCACCCCCGGACGCCGAGCCCTGGCACGACCTCGCCCTCGCGCTGGTCGGCACCACCTGGCTGGTCTTCGCCGCGGACTACGCGGTACGGCTCCGGCTCAGCGGCCTCGGCCACCGCTTCGTCCGGGTGCACTGGCTGGACACGCTGGTGCTGGTGCTCCCGCTGCTGCGTCCGCTGCGCCTGATCCGGGTCTACACCGCGGTCCAGCAGCGGCGGGAACGGCCACGGCTGAGCCTGTACGCCCGCGTGATCTCCTACGCCGGCGCGACCGCCCTGCTGCTCGGCTTCTCCGCGTCGCTCGCCGTCTACCACCAGGAGCACGCGGTCCCCGATTCCACGATCCATACCTTCGGCGACGCGGTGTGGTGGGCGTGCGAGACGCTCACGACGGTGGGGTACGGGGACGCGGTGCCGGTCACGCCGGGCGGCCGGGTCGTCGCCGCGGGCCTGATGGTCTGCGGGCTGGCGCTGCTGGGGGCGGTGACGGGGTCGTTCTCGTCGTGGCTGCTCCAGGTGTTCAGGCGGGAGGACGAGAAGAGGCCCCCGGAGGGCGGGTAGCTCTCCGGGGGCCTGCTGTCACATGCCCGTCAGACCTGGACGCGGTCCTCTACGGCCTTCTGGATCTTGGCGATGGCGTCCTCGACCGGGATGCCGTTCTCCTGCGATCCGTCGCGGTAGCGGAAGGAGACGGCGCCGTTGGCCATGTCCTCGTCGCCCGCGATGATCATGAAGGGAACCTTGGCCTTCTGCTGGTTCCGGATCTTCTTCTGCATCCGGTCCGAGGAGGCGTCCACCTCGACCCGCAGCCCCTTCTTCCGGGCCTTGGCCGCGAACTCCTGGAGGTAGGGGATGTGCGCGTCGCCGATCGGGATGCCGACCGCCTGGACCGGCGCCAGCCACACCGGGAACGCACCCGCGTAGTGCTCCAGGAGCACCGCGAAGAAGCGCTCGATGGAGCCGAACAGGGCACGGTGGATCATGACCGGGCGCTGCTTGGTGCCGTCCGGGCCGGTGTACTCCAGGTCGAAGCGCTCCGGCAGGTTGAAGTCGAGCTGCACGGTCGACATCTGCCAGGTACGGCCGATGGCGTCCTTGCACTGCACCGAGATCTTCGGGCCGTAGAACGCGGCGCCGCCCGGGTCCGGGACCAGCGGCAGACCCTGCTTCTCGGCGACCTGGCGCAGCGTCTCGGTGGCCTCTTCCCAGATCTCGTCGGAGCCGACGAACTTCTCCGGGTCCTTGGTGGAGAGCTCCAGGTAGAAGTCGGTCAGACCGTAGTCGCGGAGCAGGTTCAGGACGAAGGTGAGCGTGCGGTCGAGCTCCTCCGCCATCTGCTCCTTGGTGCAGTAGATGTGCGCGTCGTCCTGCGTGAAGCCGCGCGAGCGGGTGAGACCGTGCACCACGCCGGACTTCTCGTACCGGTACACCGTGCCGAACTCGAAGAGGCGCAGCGGCAGTTCACGGTAGGAACGCCCACGCGCATCGAAGATCAGGTTGTGCATCGGGCAGTTCATCGGCTTGAGGTAGTAGTCCACCCCGTCGTCGAGCTGCATGGGCGGGTACATGCCGTCGGCGTACCAGTCCAGGTGGCCGGACTTCTCGAAGAGCTTGCCCTTGGTGGCGTGCGGGGAGTAGACGAACTCGTAGCCCTCCTCCTCGTGACGCCGGCGGGAGTAGTCCTCCATGGTGCGGCGGATGATGCCGCCCTTGGGGTGGAAGACCGCGAGACCGGGGCCGATCTCGTCCGGGAACGAGAAGAGGTCCAGCTCGTTGCCGAGCTTGCGGTGGTCGCGCTTGGCGGCCTCCTCCAGGAACTCCAGGTGCGCCTTCAGCTCGTCCTTGGTGGGCCACGCGGTGCCGTAGATGCGCTGGAGCATCGGGTTCTTCTCGCTGCCCCGCCAGTACGCCGCGGCGTTGCGCATCAGCTTGAACGCCGGGATGAACCGGGTGGTCGGCAGGTGCGGTCCCCGGCAGAGGTCCTTCCAGCACAGGTCGCCGGTCTTCGGGTCGAGGTTGTCGTAGATGGTCAGCTCGCCGCCGCCCACCTCGACATCGGCGCCGTCGTCCGTGGACGCGGAGCCCTTGATGCCGATGAGCTCCAGCTTGTACGGCTCGTCGGCCAGCTCCTCGCGGGCGGCCTCGTCCGTCACGACCCGGCGGGAGAACTTCTGCCCCCGCTTCTGGATCTCCTGCATCTTCTTCTCGATGGCCTTGAGGTCCTCGGGAGTGAACGGCTTCTCGACGTCGAAGTCGTAGTAGAAGCCGTCCTTGACCGGCGGGCCGATGCCCAGCTTGGCCTCGGGGAAGAGCTGCTGCACGGCCTGCGCCATCACGTGTGCGGTGGAGTGCCGCAGGATGTTGAGGCCGTCCTCGGAGGAGATCTCGACGGGCTCGACGACCTCGCCGTCGGCGACGACGTACGCGAGGTCCTTCAGCTCACCGGCGATCCGGGCGGCGACGACGGTGCGCTCGCCGGGGAAGAGCTCGGCTGCCGTAGTGCCCGTCGTCACCACGCGCTCTTCCCGCTCGGAATCGCGTTGGATGATCACACGGACGTCTGACACCGGTCTCTCCTGACTCAGGGGGTACGCACGCATTCGAGGTGCACGTGCGATACGAATCGTACCGAGCCACGGGCCCCCTCTGCGAAACGGTTTGGGCGCGAGGCGCAGCCACTCCCCCGTGCGCCCCTCCCGCAGGGCCCTATTCGCCGGTGCACGCCTCCTCGAAATAGTCGACGTTCTCCTGGAGCGACTTCATCAGCCGGTCCCGCTCCGCCTCGTCGACCTGCACGGGCACCACGTGCGAGGTCCCAGTCAGCCGCCGGAAGCCGCCGCGGCTCTCCAGCCTGCCCTCCACCCGGATCGGCAGCCCCACCAGATGGGCGTGGCCGGCGATCCGGTACGCCTCCTCGTCCAGCTCCAGCCGCACATGCGGCACCTCGGCGCCGGCCAGCACCCGCAGCCGTACGATCCCGGCGCCGCGCGGTGCCGAGCGGCGCATCCGGACGACGGCACCGGTGATCCGTACCGTCACGGCGGGCTCGTCCCGGAGGTAGCGCGCGCCCGCGCGGCGCAGGGCGGGCAGGTCGCCCGGTGAGAACTCCACCGGTTCGGGACGGGCCGGGCAGCCCTCGGGGGTCCCGGCGGCGGGCGCCCACTCCAGGGCGATCCCGGCCCCTTCCGAGCCCCGGACGAGCGCGATGACGGCCTCGGTCAGTTCCCGGCTGACGCCTGCCCCGACGGCCGTGTCGAAGGCTTCGTAACCGCCGGTGGCCCGCTGGTAGTCCACGGCCTCGCGGGTGGCGTGCAGGGCCTGGTGGAGTCGTACGGCGACCGCACGGCCCGGTTCGACCGGCACGAACGCGGCGAGCTCACGGCCGCCGGGAGCGGGCCCGACGAGGATGCCTTCGAGCGCGGCCAGGGCCCTGCGGCGGTGGCGTGCGCCGTGGTAGCCGGTGTTTCCGCGTACGGCGAGGGCTCCGGCGAGCAGTATCTGCCGGGCGGCGGTGTGCAGCCGCTCCGCCCCGGTCCAGCCGGCCGCGCCCGCCGCTCCCGCGACCGGTTCGGGGACCTCGCGCCACCAGCGGATCTCGTCGCTGGGCACGGCGAGGGAGACCAGCACCTCGCGGGCGGAGGGTGCGGCGCTGCGGGCGAGCGCGATCAGTGCCTCACCGAGGAGGTCCTCGCTGTCGGGGAAGGCGGTGGTGTCGGGAACCAGGAGGCTCGTCCCGCCCCCGGGCGGGGCCGGTGGGCCCGGTGGGGTCCAGCGGCTGTAGCGCCCGGCCGCCCCACCGCGGCGCTGCCAGCCGTGCCGGCCGAGCAGGGCGCCGAGGACCGCGGGGTCGACACGGGCGGGGTCGGGGAGGCCCCCGGGCAGCTCGGGGACACCGGGCCACGGACCCGCGGCTTCGGCGGGATGCGGGCGTATGACTGACGGGACCGCTTCGTCGACGTACTCGTCCATCGGCCGGTGCATCAGGGTCTCCCTCCCGCCCCTACACGGGTCATGATCTCGCAGAGCGCCCGGTCGTCGAAGATGCGCGAGGTCGGGATCCGCACGGTGGTCCGGTGCCGGCCCGTCACCGCGTGGCCGGCCAGGTTGGTCCAGTAGCAGCAGTGCCGCAGGTCGAGCCGGTCGTGTCCGGCGCGCAGCCAGTCGTCCTGACTGCGCGGCACGATCATCACGACGAGGATCTTGTGCACCGACACGGGGGTCCGGGCGAGCTTCACGAGGTGGGCGTTGTCGAGCGTGAAGGCGAACGTCGGTCCCGGCGGGTGCGCCGGGAGCTGATAGGTGCATTTGAGCTGCACCTTTATGGTCACTTCGTCGTCCACGGCATGGCCGGGGGCGCCGTGGCTGACGTGCCAGTCGATGCCGTTGTCGGGGAAGGGCTGCGACAGGGAACACCCCGCCGCGGCCGCGACCGCGTGCAGATAGCCCACCTGGAGGGTCTCCATGCAGGCGGTGGTTGCGAGTGTGCCGCGCAGCGGTTCGATCCGCTGGGACAGCAGCCCGCTCGGTTCGGGCTGCGCGAGCGCCATGGCTGCGTGTGCCTTCCGGGCTGTGCCGATCGGTTCTCCGGTGCGGGGTTGACGACAACTGCCGCTCCCCTCACCTGTGTTGTCACCGCACAGGACCGCCCGCAAACGGCGTACCGGGCAAAGTGCGCGGGTATCACCGATCCGGGCAGAGGAATCACGCCATCTGCCGTTCGGGCACGAGGAGTTCGGGGATGACTCACTGGTACGAGGGGCCGCTGGCCGCTTTTGACACCGAGACAACAGGAGTCGACGTCGAGGGGGACCGGATCGTCTCGGCCGCCCTGGTCGTCCAGGACACGGCGGGCGGGCGGATGCGCGTCACCCGCTGGCTGGTGAATCCGGGGATACCGGTGCCCGTGGGGGCGACCGAGATCCACGGTCTGACCGACGATCACCTTCAGCGCAACGGGCGTTGGCCGGCGCCGGTGGTGGAGGAGATAGCCCGTGCGCTGGCCGAGCAGTGCGCGGCCGGACGCCCGCTGGTCGTGATGAACGCACCCTTCGACCTGACGCTGCTCGACCGCGAGCTGAAGCGTCATCGCGCGTCGTCGCTCGGGACGTATCTGCAGAACTCACCGCTGTGCGTGCTGGATCCGCGGGTGCTCGACAAGCATCTGGACCGCTACCGCAAGGGGCGGCGGACCCTCACCGATCTCTGCGAGCTGTACGGCGTGGTGCTCGACGGCGCCCATGACGCCGCGGCCGACGCGGCGGCCTCACTGGAGCTGGTGCGGGCGGTGGGGCGTCGGTTCTCGTCCCGTCTGGAACGACTGACGCCGCCCGAACTGCACACCCTGCAGGCCGTGTGGCATGCGGCGCAGGCGCGTGGGCTGCAGGCGTGGTTCGCGAAGAACGGCACGGCGGAGGCGGTGGATCCGGCCTGGCCGCTGCGCCCGGAGCTTCCCGCCGCGGCGTGACCGGGGTGCCGGGAACCGACGCCCCGGCATCCGCTGCCGCTCCGACCCGCGTTCCGCACACTCCGAAAGCGCTCCGGAAACGCGGAAGCCGGTCCGTCGATTCTGCTGACGGACCGGCCTCTCCCGGGTGGGCGATACTGGGTTCGAACCAGTGACCTCTTCGGTGTGAACGAAGCGCTCTCCCACTGAGCTAATCGCCCGGGAACGGGTTGAACCATACAGGGCTCTGCGGGTCCGGTTCAAACCGCTTCCAGCCTGGCCGCGAGACCCCGCCGCCCTGCACGCATCATCAGGGCGTGATTGGCCCGGAACACGGGGCGTCCGGGTACCGCCAGGAGCCGCATCAGCCGCCGGTGCACTTCGACCTCCTGCTCGTAGACGGCCCGGCTGCCGCCGTCGTGCGGGGTGACCGTCCACCGGACCCAGCCGTCGAGGTCGCCGCTGAGCGTCGCCTCGATGACTCTGGCCCGGGGGTCGCGGCGGCGTTCGCGGACGGTCATGACGAGGTCGTACGGGAGGAAGGAGCGGATGCGGGTGGTGCCGGTGGTCCCGTCGACCGAGGTGACCTCGCGGACCTGCGGCCACCATCGCGGGTAGTCGTCGGCGCGTTCGAGGATCTCGTACACGGCGTCGGGCGGGGCGGGAAGGTCCCAAATACTCACAAATCGGTAGTGGCTCCAGTCCATGCCCCCAGTCTGCGCGTACTCAGCCGGGGAACTGAGTATCCGAGCGCATGTTTGATCCTGTGGCCCGCGCCACACTCACGTTCATGGAACATGTGCCGCCACCCGCCGAGGAATTGGCGCTTCTCGATCGCGAACTGGCCCATCTGGACGCCCGGCGCTCCCAGTTGCTGGTTCGCCGTGCCTGGCTGCTGAGTGTGCTGACGCCACCTGCCGGGCCTCCCGTCGTGCCGCCGGCACCGCAGTTCGCCGCCCCGTTCGGGCCTCCCACCGCGCAGGCCGGACCGCGCAGCGCGCAGAATGTGCTGCTCACCCTGGGCGGTCTGCTGCTGACGGTCGCCGCGATCGCCTTCACCCTGGTCAGCTGGGGCCACATGGGAATCGCCGGCCGCTCGGCGGTGCTCGCCGTGGTGACGCTCGCGGCGCTCGTCGCTCCCGCCGTGCTGCTGCGTCGTGGGCTGTCCGCGACAGCCGAGTCGCTCGGCGCTCTGGCGTCCGTACTGATGATTCTCGACGCCTACGCGCTGCACCGGGTGGCGGTGCCGGAGGCCGGTGGCCGCGGTTTCGCCGCGGTCGCCTCGGCGGTGCTGGCGGTGCTGTGGGGCGGGTACGGGCTGCTGCTCGGCCGGCTGCGGCTGCCGCTTCCGCTGGCGGTGGTGAGCGCTCAACTGCCGCTGCTGCTGTGGGCCTGGTCGGCGGGTGCGGGCGCCTCGGCGTTCGGCTGGGCGCTGCTGCTGACGGCGGCACTGGACTGCGTCATCGCGGTGTGGGGGCCGGGCCTCGCGGTACGGGTGACGGCCTGTGTCGGCTGCTGGACGACGGGCCTGCTGGGACTGCTGGTGGCCCTGGCGCAGTCGGTGTCCGCCGACGCGGCTTCCGGCGCGGTGGCGCCGGCCGCGCTGTTGCTCGCGGGTGCGGCGGTCGCGCTGTTCGG